>JBFJKO010000347.1:0-3837 GCA_041634935.1 Nocardioides sp. | reverse complement strand
CGCTGACCCCAGGAGCCTCGCTGCCGTCCGGGCCGACCGGCCCGCCGGGCCCCTCGGGGCTGCGCGAGGTGAGGGCCTCCAGGGCCGCGACGTCGTCCGCGTCGTCGACGCGCCGAGCCTCGGGCGGCGCCTGCCGCAGCCGCACCGGGAAGCGGTCGCGCAGCGTCGCGGTGAGCGCGGCGAGGTCGGCGAGGTCGGCCGGTCCGAGGTCGACCGAGGCCACGACCGCCGGCGGCAGCACCACCGGCGAGCAGACCCGCACGAGCGCGTCGCGGTCGAGGGTGGTGCCGACGAACCCGTCGACGACCTGCTTGACCGTGTCGGTGACCGGACGGACGCCGACCACCACGGCCTGGTGCTCGACGGCCTCGCGCACGCACTCGGCCAGGAACGACGGCGGCGTCATGGGGCACAGGGCGTCGTGCAGGACCACGGGCTCCCCGGCGTCGACCAGGCCCGCCCACTCCGTGCCGAGGTCGACGGGCAGCACGCCCGACTCCCCCAGGGCCCAGGACGCGGCGGCCACGAGGGCCTCTCCGTGGATCAGCGCGAAGGGCAGGGAGCCGCGGTCGTCGACCAGCACGGTGCCGAGCGCGTCGGGTGTCTCCAGCGCCTCGTCGTCCCAGACGTCGCCCGTGCCGCCGGTGTCGCCCGTGTCGTCGTGATCAAGCATGCGCCCACGGTAGGGCGTGAGGGGTCCGAGGACGCCGAAGGGCCCCGGCACGCTGCCGGGGCCCACGGGATGAGAACAGGTGCTGCAGGTGCAGCGGTCAGGAAGCGAGGACCTCGTCGAGGATCGTCTCGGCCTTGTCCTCGTTGGTCTGCTCGGCGAGCGCGAGCTCGGAGACCAGGATCTGGCGGGCCTTGGCGAGCATCCGCTTCTCGCCGGCCGACAGGCCGCGGTCACGCTCACGACGCCACAGGTCACGCACGACCTCGGCGACCTTCATGACATCGCCGCTGTGCAGCTTCTCGAGGTTGGCCTTGTAGCGACGCGACCAGTTGGTCGGCTCCTCCACGTGCTCGGCACGCAGGACGTCGAACACCCGGTCGAGGCCCTCCTTGTCGACAACGTCGCGCACGCCGACGAGGTCCAGGTTGCACGCGGGGACGCGTACGACGAGGTCCTGCTGGGCAACGATTCTCAGGACGAGGTACTCGCGATCTTCTCCCTTGATCGTCCGCATCTCGATGTCCTCGATGATCGCGGCCCCGTGATTGGGATAAACAACCGTTTCGCCGACGGTGAAAGTCATGTGTGATGAACCCTTTCCTAGGCTTCCATCTTAGCACGTCACGGATTCGGCCCAGTCGACGTTTCCGCAGGTCAGAGCCCTGTTCGAGGCTTGACAGACCGTGACTTCTATGGTGGCCACCGTCCGATCGGTCGTCGCGACTGGTCATTTCGAGCCCCCGAGCACACCCCTGCGGGTGGTGATCTGCGACACGTGGGACGGATGTGGTCGATACTGACGGGCATGGCACCAGGGCAGCTGTACGACGGCACCGAACCTCCTTCCGGACCACCCCCGGCGGACCCCGCGACCCCGTCGGACCAGGCGCCCGGGGAGCCCCAGGCGTCCTGGCGTGAGCGTCTGCGCGACTCCGCCCCCGTCACCCTCGCTCAGGCCGCGCACCCACGTCAGGGCGCGGCGACCGCCGTCGTCCTCGCGGCCGCGGCGCTCGCCTCCGGCCGTCCCTTCGGCGAGGCCGCGATCGTGCTCGCAACGGTGCTCGTGGGGCAGAGCATCCTCGGCTGGCACAACGACCTCGTCGACCGCGAGCGCGACGCCGCCCACGACACCGCCGGCAAGCCGATCGCGCAGGGTCGCCTCGACCCCGGCACGGCCTGGTACGCGCTCATCGTGGCCGTGCTGCTCGTCATCCCGCTGTCGATCTCGGTCGGCGTGACCGCCGGCATCTACTACCTCGCCTCGTTGGTGGTCGGCCTGCTGGGCAACGTCGTCCTGCGCCGGGGCCGGCTGTCGTTCGTGCCCTGGATGGTCTCGTTCGCGCTGCTCCCCGCCTACCTCTCGCACGGCGGGTACGGCGGCAACGCCGAGGGCGACCCGCCCCAGGTCGCGATGGTCCTGGGGGCCGCCCTCCTCGGCCTGGGCGTCCACTTCCTCCGCGCGATCTGGGGCCTGGTCGAGGACGACATCGACGGCTGGACCTACTACCCCCTCGTCCTCGGCCGCCGTCTGGGCGCCACGAAGCTCCTGGCGTGGTCGACCGGCTACACCGCCGCGGTCGTGGGGCTGCTGATCGTCCTCGGTTCCACCATCGGGCTGAGGCAGTGACGTCGGCGACGTCCCGCTAGGCTGACGCCACCGGGCCCACGTCACGCTGGGTCCCGGATCCGCCTCTCCTCGACCAGCGAAGGCTCAGACACATGCTTCATGGGCTCCCCCGTCGTTCCACCGCGATCGTTGCCGGCGCGCTGCTCCTGTCCGGGGGCCTGTCGTCGTGCGGCTTCGGCCTGGCCACCGACCGGGTCAACACCATCAGCTCGGGCGTCAACGACCGCGAGGGCGAGGTGGACGTCCTGGCCGCCGCGGTCATCTCGGCCGCCCCCGACAGCGGTGTCTTCGTCGCCACCTTCTCCAACGCCAACCGGCAGGTCCCGATCGCGCTCACCGGCATCGGTGGCGAGGCCACGCCGATCGAGCCCCTCGACCCGCTGGTCGTGGAGCCGCAGACCGCCCAGAGCCTCTACCAGCTCGGCGGGATCCCCGTGAGCGGCGACATCGGCCTGGGCGACTTCGTCGAGTTCGAGCTGACCTTCGACAGCGGCCAGACCACCACGATCGAGGTGGCCGTCATGCGGCCCTGCTTCGAGTACGACCCGGAGAAGTTCCCCGGCATGGTGCTTCCGGGCGCTGACGAGTCCTCCGAGAAGGACGAGTCGCACTCCGACGACGACCACTCCGGTGACGACCACGCCGAGGAGGGCCACTCCGCCGACGGGTCCGACCCCTACTCCTGCGACGCGCTCGAGCCCGTGAAGCACGGCGAGGGCGAGGAGTGAGCATGAGCCACACCCTGATCCTGCTTCGCCACGGCGAGAGCGAGTGGAACGCCAAGAACCTCTTCACCGGCTGGGTCGACGTCGACCTGACCGACAAGGGGCGTGCCGAGGCCGTCAACGGCGGCGAGCAGCTCAAGGCCGCCGGCCTCCTGCCCGACGTCCTGCACACCTCGCTGCAGCGTCGGGCCATCACAACCGCCTGCCTGGCGCTCGACGCCGCCGACCGGCACTGGATCCCGGTGCGTCGCTCGTGGCGGCTCAACGAGCGCCACTACGGCGCCCTGCAGGGCAAGGACAAGGCCCAGGTGCGTGACGAGTACGGCGAGGAGCAGTTCATGCTCTGGCGCCGCTCGTTCGACACCCCGCCGCCGCCGCTGGCCGACGACGACCAGTACTCCCAGGTCGGGCACCCGCAGTACGACGGGCTCGGCGACGAGCTGCCGCGCTCGGAGTGCCTCAAGGACGTCATCGCCCGGCTGCTGCCCTACTGGGAGAGCGACGTCGTCGCCGACCTGAAGGCCGGGCACACCGTGCTGGTGGCCGCGCACGGCAACAGCCTGCGCGCGATCGTCAAGCACCTCGACGGCATCAGCGACGACGACATCGCCGGGCTCAACATCCCCACCGGGATGCCGTTGGTCTACGAGCTCGACGACGACCTCAAGCCCATCACGGCCGGCGGCACCTACCTCGACCCCGAGGCCGCCGCGGCCGCTGCCGCGGCCGTCGCCAACCAGGGCAAGTAGCGCGACACGCACCACTCGAGCACCAGACGAAGAACCGGGCGCCGTGGATCACCGCGGCCGGGT
>JBFJKO010000346.1:0-3846 GCA_041634935.1 Nocardioides sp. | reverse complement strand
TCGCGGAGTTCCTGGAGCGGATGAAGTTCATGACCCGCGTCGAGATCAGCGATGTCTCCGAGCAACTCGCGGTGACGTGGCGTCCGGCCCGGGTCGAGGACCCCTATGAGTTGATCCCGCGTGATCGCCTGATGGCCTACGCCGACGCGGCGGGACCGGCAGCGGGGCTGTGGGCCTTCGAGGCGCTGCGGATCGCCCGCGGCGAGCCGCGGTTCGGTCTCGACACCGACCACCGCACGATCCCCAACGAGATGGGCTGGATCGGGCCGGCGGTGCACCTCGACAAGGGCTGCTACCGCGGCCAGGAGACCGTGGCGCGCGTGCACACGCTGGGTCGTCCGCCGCGCCGGCTGACCCTGCTGCACCTCGACGGCTCCGAGAACCGGCTCCCGGAGGTCGGCGCCGACGTGGTGCTCGGCGACAAGGTCGTCGGCTACGTCGGCACCTCGGCCCGCCACCACGAGCTCGGCCCGATCGCCCTGGCTGTGATCAAGCGCAACACCCCCATCGACGCAGCCCTGCTCACCGACGGCATCGATGCCGCTCAGGAGATCGTGGTCGACCCCGAGGTCGGGCTCCACGTCCGCCCCCGGCTCTGAGCCAGCGGTAGGCCGCGATGACGCCCCGACAGCAACGCCGCGTCGCGGCCGCTGTCGTCGCGTCCTGCCTGACCTACGTGGTGGCCAACCTGATCCTCGACCAGCGCCAGGGGGAAGGGCCGGTGATCCTGGCGATCACCTCGCATCACGGCGTGCACAGCGGTGACATCCCGGTGGTGGTCGCGTGGGTGGTGGGCGTGCTCGGGTGCGCGCTGCTCGGGCTGAGGGGCGAGTGACCTGATGACCGACGTGGCGCCTGTACGACGTCCCGACTGCGGGGCCGAGGGGTCCGAGCAGCCCGACGAACCCGTGGTGAGCGTGGTGCTGGCGATGCGCGACGCCGAGCGGTACCTCCACGAGCAGCTGACGGCCATCGCCCGGCAGCGGTGTGAAGTCGCCTGGGAGCTGGTGGTCGCCGACAACGGCTCGACCGACGGCAGCATCGGAATCGTGGAGGGCTTCCGCGACCAGCTGCCGGCGCTGCTGCTGGTCGACGCGTCCGCCGTCGCCGGTGCCGCCGCAGCCCGGAACGAGGGGGTGCGCCGGGCCAGGAGCCGCAACATCGTCTTCTGCGACGCCGACGACGTGGTGGCGCCTGGCTGGCTGGCCGCGATGGCCGAAGGGCTCGAGCAGCAGCCGCTCGTCGCGGCTCAGGTCGACCATCACTCCCTCAACCCGGCGTGGACCCTCGAGATGCGCTCCTCCGGGGCGGGTCTGCTGCAGAGCGACCCGCCGTTCCTCCCTTACACCTTCGGCGCCGCGCTCGGTGTCCGTCGCACCCTGCACGACGAGCTGGGCGGCTTCGACGAGTCCCTGGACGTGGCGTGCGAGGACCGCGACTACTGCTACCGCGCCCAGCTGGGGGGTGTCGAGCTGACACTGCTGCCCGACGCCGTGGTGCGCTACCGCCACCGCACCGACCCGGTGCCCTGCTACCGCCAGTGGCGCGGCTACTCGTGGGGCAGCGTGCGGATGTATCGCGACTACCGGGCCTACGGGCTGGGCAAGCCGCCGCCGGCGCGCGCGGTGCTGGCGTGGCCGCTCCTGGTGGCGCGGCTGCTGCCTGCGCTGCGCTCGCGGCGCGCCCTGGCCGTGTGGGCCTCGCGGCTCGGGTGGCGAGTCGGCAGGCTCCAGGCGAGTCTGCGCTACCGAGTATGGGCGCCCTGACCTCTGCGAACCGACCGTCGGCGCCACGCACCCAGTCGGCGCCGCACCTCACGAGGCCACTGCCGCACGCCGGGCACCGACAGCCGGCCGGCCGTCGCCAGCTTGAGGAGCAGCCGCCACCCGGCGCCGTCGTCGCGCACGACCTCGATGCGCGGCACCTGCAGCGGGTCGTCACCGGCGCGCGCCCACCCGGGAGTGACGGTGAACGCGAGGCGGACGCCGGCGGCGGCGACCGACGAGCGCACCCGCGGATCGTGGGCGCCGTGGGGATAGGCGAACGCCCGGGACGGACGGAGACCGAGACTCCTCAGCCGTGTCAGGGCACCCACGGTCTCGTGGTGCAGCACGACCGGGTCGTCGGAGACCTCCGAGAGCGGGACGTGCGTGCTCCCGTGGCCGCCGATCTCGAGACCCGCACGCTCCAGTGCCCTCAGCCCTTCCGCGTCGAGCAGTCGCAGGGGGTCTCCTCCGAGCCGGGCGTCCCACTGGTTGGTGCCGCCGATCCGGTCCGCCACCGCGAAGGCCGCGGCCGGGACCCGCAGTGACCCGAGTACCGCCAACCCTTCGTGCAGGAGGTCCTCGTAGCAGTCGTCGAAGGTGACGAGGAGCGGCCGCCGCGGCAGGCCACCACCTTCCAGCAGGGCGCGGGCCGCCTCGGCCGGGGTGACGTAGCTGACGCCCACCCGGTCGAGCAGCCGCAGCTGGGCGCGCAGCAGCCCGGGCGGCACGCCGTACGGACGCAGCCGGGTGCCGTCCAGGTCGCTCACCGCGTGGTAGCACAGCACGCGCAGCGGCCGGGGCCGCGGCATCCCGCCGGCCCTCTCGACGCCGCGCCAGTACTCGAGGTTGCGCACCACGAAGAACGCGCGCGCCGCCGTCGCAGCGTCCGGTCGTGCTCGGACGACGGCCAGCACGCCGGTGCGGGCACCGAGCGCCACGACGTCGCGGAGCACCGGGACCCGGGAGAGCGGCCGGACCACGAGCCGGTTGCTGCGCGTGTGCGGCCGCTTGGCCAGGTAGACCTCGGCGAGGTCGGTCGGGTGCTTGCGCACGTAGCCGACGTCGGCCGCGCCGGCCTGGTGCCACTGCCGGAGGTAGGCGCGGGGGGTGACGGTGTAGAGCTGGTGGCTGACCGCGTCGGGTGCGAACACCACGTGGTGCTCGCCGTCGAAGAGGCGACGCCCGAAGTCGGTGTCCTCTCCACCGAACGAGCCGTCGCGGGTGAACTGCTCGTCGAATCCGCCCAGCGCGAGGAAGAGGTCGCGGCGCACGCTGAGCTGGCCGGTGAGCAGGTCGGCCGTGGTGAGGGCGCCACCGCTGTCGACCAGGCGGCGGCGGCGGCCCTCGGCCCACTCGGCCACCCCTCGGGCGAGGAAGGAGGGCGGCGACTGCGGGGCGAGCGGGATGTGGCCCAGGACGGCGTCGACGCCGTCCTGGTGAGCGCGGTCCAGCACCTCGAGGAGGTCCGGAGCGGCCAGCATGTCGTCGTCGAGGAAGAGCAACAGCTCGCCCGCTGCGAGCGAGGCGCCGTGGTTGCGGGCCCGGGAGGCACCGGAGTTCGGCTGCTCCACCACCCGCACGGGGAAGGGGGCCGCCGCCTCGGCCCGCAGGGCGTCGGCGGTGCCGTCGGTCGAGCCGTCCACCACCACGATCACCTCGACAGGGGCCACCGACTGGGCGCGCAGCGCGCGGAGCGACGCGACGACGGAGTCGCGTCGCTGGAAGGTGGGCACGACGACCGAGTGACGCGGGTGGACCCGGCCCGAGGACACACGCATGGCCCCAACGTAGCGGCGGACAGCCCGATCGCTGCGATGATCGGACGATGGTCGACCTGCCCGGCGCCGAACCCACCTTCGCTGCGCCCGCGACGGCCACCGGACCGGAGCCCGGGCCGCGGCCGACCTTCTCGGTGCTCGTGGCCGTCTACCAGGGTGCCGACGTGGTCGCCGAGGCCGTCGCCTCGGCGCTGGACCAGACCCATCCACCGCTGGAGATCCTCGTCGCCGACGACGGCTCCACCGACGACGTCGCGGGAGCGCTCGCGGTCCACGGCGAGCGGGTGCGACTGCGACGGTTC
>JBFJKO010000345.1:0-3846 GCA_041634935.1 Nocardioides sp. | reverse complement strand
GGGCCGACGCCGGACCCGACTCCAGGGCCGACGCCGGACCCGACTCCTGGGCCGACGCCGGACCCGACTCCTGGGCCGACGCCGGACCCGACTCCTGAGCCGTCGCCGGAGCCGTCGCCGGAGCCGTCGCCGGACCCGTCGCCGGAGCCGTCGCCGGACCCGACTCCTGAGCCGACGCCGGAGCCGTCGCCGGACCCGACCCCGGAGCCGTCGCCGGACCCGACCCCGAGCCCTTCGCCTGAGCCGACGCCGGACCCGACGCCTGAGCCGACCCCGGACCCGACCCCGACGACCACGCCGAGCCCCACGCCGACGCCCACCCCGGCGCCGCCCGCGGGCGGGCCCAGCGACTCGACCAACCGGGCGCCGGTCCTGCACAAGGTCAAGGTCAAGAAGCCCCGCACGGGCTACCGCGTCGGCAGGTCCCTGCTGACCAAGGTCCGGGCCAGCGATGCCGACGGTGACGACCTCGTCTACCGGTTCATCTTCGGCGACGGCACCTCCGAGGTGACGGACCGCCGCCGGCTGCGCCACACCTACGCCGAACCGGGTCGCTACCGCGTGGCGGTCATCGTCTGGGACGGCGACAAGATCGACCGGCGCGCGGTGCGGATCACGGTGAGGCGGACGCGCTGACCTGACGCACCAGCCGTCGTACGACGGCGGAGCGCGGCAGGATCTCCTGGGCTCGGCGCAGGTCGACGAGAGCATCGTCGACCTGCCCGAGTCCGGCGTGCGCGATGCCCCGCTGCACGTGCCCGTCGGGTCGCTCCGGCGCCAGCGCGATGGCGCGGCCGAGCACCTCGACGGCCTCGGTGAGGCGGCCCTGCGCCGAGAGCGTGACGCCGAGCGCGACGGTCGCCTCGTAGCTCTGCGGGGCGCCGGCCATCGCGGAGCGCGCGCGCCGCTCGCCGCGCACCGCGGCCTCCGTCGCCCCGGTCGCGGCCGCCTCGGCGAGCACCCGGGCGGCGATCACGTCGACGTCGACGTCCCAGGCCCGCCACCGAGCAGCCCGGTCGAAGTGCGCGTCGGCGGCTGCTACACGCTGCCGGTCGGCGTCGTCCACCCCACGCTGCAGCGCGACCTCACCGAGGCCGGCTGCGGCGAGGGCGAGGACCAGCCCCCCACCCGCTGACGCGACGACGAGGTCACGTTGAGTCTTATCAGGACGCCGTGGCACGGCGATCACGGTGCCGAGCAGCAGGGCGGCGAGGCAGGTGGGTCCGGCGGTGGTGAAGTTCACGCAGGCCAGAGCGAGGTACGCCGCGACGGCGACGGCCGCAGGCCAGGCCTCCGGGCGCCCCCGGAGCACCTCGACCACCCGCCGTACGACGAGGGCGAGGCCGACGAGCGTCGCGACCATCAGGAGCGCCCCGCCCGCCACGAGCACCTGTAGGAGCACCGAGTGCGGGGAGTCCGCCAGCCGCAGCGGTCCGGTGAAGTCGACGAACCGAGCGTCCTCGTAGGCCAGGAACGCATCGACGTAGCGGCTGCCGCCGAGGCCCAGCCACGGGTGGTCCGCCACGAGCCCGAGGGTGAGGCGCCACTGCTCGAGGCGTCCCTCGGCGGTCCCGAGCCCCAGCAGCCGCTCGCGGGTGGTGGGCACCGCCAGCGAGGTGGCGACGAGCAGTGCGACGGCGCCGGCCCCGACCGCGGCGCCGGCGCCCAGGCGTCGTCGGGACGAGGCGAGCAGCCCGACGAGCGCGACGAGCCCGACGAGCGTGAGGCCGAGCGCCGTGCGCGAGCCTGACAGCGCGACGGTGCTCACCGCGGCCGCCAGCCCCGCGACGGCGGGCGCGCGGCTGCGCCACGACGCCTCAGCAGCGGGTGAGAGCGCCGGTCCGACCAGGAGCAGGGCCGTCATCATCGCGACCGCCCCCTGGTCGGTGGCGTTGCCCAGCACCGAGCCGCTACGGTCCTCGGTGCTCGGGCCCAGAGGGCTGACCCCGAGCACGTCGAGCAGGGAGAAGCCGGCCAGCGCCGTCGCCAGGGCACTGACGCCCAGGTGCAGCCGACGGGTCCCGGCGAGGTCGTGCCCGACCACGCGGGCGCCGGTCCAGCACGCCGCGGCGTACAGCCCGAGCACGGGCAGTCCCTCGTAGCGCGGCCAGCGGCCGGCCAGGGACGCCACCGGGGTCTCGCCGAGCAGGGCCGCGAGGGTGAAGCAGCCGGCCCAGCCGACGCCGGCCAGCACGATGCCGCGGGGGAGCGCGCCGACCGGGCGCGCCAGGGCGGCGAGGAGGACGGCGAGCGCGGTGACCGTCAGCTTGGCGAGGACGAACTGGGAGAAGCCGCCGGGGAGCCACCACAACGGCGCCGACACCGCCACGGCCAGGGCGACGGCCCGCAGGCGCGCTCCCGGGTCACGCTGGGGAGGCCCTGCCGATCGGGTCGACTCGATGACCCGTCCGGGCCATTTCTCGTCGGATGACTCCACAGCCCGGAAGTCTCCCACTATCTTCATCCTGCGCGACGCCGTCGCGCCATCCCCCCTCAGGAGCATCCCCCCATGCACAACGCGCGAACGCTCGTCCCCGCCTTCGTCACCACCGTCGCCCTGGCCGTCGGCGGCTCTGCCGTCGCCCTCGCCGGCGCCGGCCCCACGTCCGCCATCGGACCGGTCGCCGGGTCCGCCGCCGACTCCTCCGTGGCCGGCCTCCTCGCCGGCAGCTACCGGTCCGAGTTCGGACGCCTGAGCTCTGCCGGCAAGCCGCAGGTCGTCAGTCAGGAGGCGCCGACCATCTCGGGCAAGGCACGCCCCGGCAGCACCGTGACCGTGGTCGACGGCACCTGGAAGCCCTCGGTCGTCTCGCTGACCTACAGCTGGTTCGCCGGCGAGGACCTGATCGACGGCGCCGACGAGGCGTCGTACTCGCCCGACGCCTCGGACGTCGGCAAGGTCCTGAGCGTCCACGTCACCGCGAACAAGAAGAAGTACCGCCCGGTCACCGTCGTCGAGAGCGCCGGCATGGTGATGGGCGGGCGCATCACCGCGAAGTCCGATCCGACGATCAAGGGCAAGCCGGAGGTCGGCGAGACGTTGAGCGTCACCTCCGGTCGCTGGTCGGTGCCGGGTGTGTCGCTGTCCTACGAGTGGAGCATCGGCACGAAGGACCTCTCGTCCAAGAAGAAGTACGACGTCGAGCGCAAGGCGCACAAGAAGGTCGTCGTCGTGACGGTCACCGCCACCAAGGACGGCTACCGGGCCGGCACGGCCACGGTGAAGTCCTCCAAGATCAGGCGCTGACTCCCTCACGCCGCCGAGAGCTGACCGGCCCGAATGGCCCTCCCCCTTGAGGTCAGCCCTCTGCTGCGTGCAGCGCTGCCCCGACGATCCCGGCCCTGTTGCGCATCAGGGCCGGGATCATCGGCGTCTCCACGTCGATCAGTGGAAGGAACGTCGCGGCGTGCTTGCTGACCCCGCCGCCGACCACGATCAGGTCGGGCGAGAACAACCGCTCCAGCGTCCGGTAGTAGGTCGTGAGCCGCGCGGCCCACGCCGCCCAGGTGAGGTCCTCGCTCTCGCGCACGCTGTTGGCGGCGCGTGACTCGGCGACGTGGCCGTCGACCTCCAGGTGACCCAGCTCGGTGTTGGGCACCAGCACCCCGTCGTGGACCAACGCGGAGCCGATCCCGGTGCCGAGCGTGGTCACGATGACCAGACCGCCCTGCCCGCGGGCGGCGCCGTACCGGACCTCGGCCAGCCCGGCGGCGTCGGCGTCGTTGAGCACGCGCACGGCGCGCCCGGTGGCCTCGGTGAACAGGGCGTCGGCGTCCGTGCCGATCCACGCGTCGTCGATGTTGGCGGCCGAGCCGACGACGCCGTGGCGCACGATGCCGGGCACG
>JBFJKO010000344.1:0-3926 GCA_041634935.1 Nocardioides sp. | reverse complement strand
GTCCGCGCGGGGCGCGCACCGGCACGACCTCGAGAGCCGCGCCCGGACGCACCGCGAACGGTCGCGACCGCAGCCGGTACTGCTTGGCGGTGACGACGAAGCGGTAGCGCCCGGCGGGTGCGTCCAGTGGCGCCTCCCAGCGGGCGGTGTAGCGGCCCTGGTCGGACTCCTTCAGGTAGCCCGGCCCGAGCGGCACCTGCTCGTTGCCCGCGACCCGCCACTCGATGGTGGTGCCGAGGTCGTCGTAGGTGGACTCCCAGCCGCCCGCGGCGCGTCGTTCGACGCTCACGAACGCCCGCTCCAGCGGTCGATCGGTCCCGCGCGCGCCGCCGCGCCACCGGAAGGTCGCGTGCCCCAGGCGAGGAGTCGTCGCAGCCGGCTGCTCGAGCACCCGGCCCTGCTCCGCGCCGGTCGGGTACGGCGTGTGGTCGGGCTCGAGCCCGTTCGTCGGGTCGAAGTCGTACGGCGCGGGCGCCGGCAGGCCGGCGGCCAGGGAGTCGGCGAGCAGTCCGCTCTGCTCGACGAGGAGGTTGCCGCTGTAGGTGCCGAAGTTGGTCTGGCCACCCTCGTAGGCCTGCCAGGCGTACTCCTCCGGGGTGGTGAAGTAGCCCTGGTACTCGTTGGCCAAGCCGCTGATCGCCACGGTGTCCACGCCTGCTCCGGCCAGGGCCGAGCCGACGGCGTCCTTGATCTGCTCGCCGACCTCGGTCGTGACCTCGCCGGGGTTGGAGATGATCGCGCCGTCACCGATCCGCACCAGCATCAGCGGCGCAGCCGCCGGCAGCTCGGAGCCCTGCGGCTGGAAGGGGATCTTGTTGCCCTGCGGACCTCCGGTCGACGTCGGCAGCCGGTAGCCCTCGAAGACCGCGCCGGTGTTGTCGTGCAGCTGGCCGCGGTGCTCGTCGGACCCGGTCAGGAGGGGGAGGCCGGGCACGGCCTTGTCGTCGACGCGCCCACCGACCGTCTGCTGGCCGCAGAAGCAGAACCGCGTCCAGCGCAGGGCCAGCTCGGGCGTGGTCGAGAGCCGCTCGCCGGCCTCCCGCCAGGCGCGCAGCATCGCGGCGGCCTCGACGCGGCCGACGTACTCCGCCGCGGCCGGGCCCGTACGGTCCAGCGCGGACGACGTGTCGCCCTCGTCGGCGTTGGAGAAGGCGACGACCAGGTCCTGGCCCGCAGGGAGGTCGCTCGCCTCGCGGAGCGCGTCCTCGGTGGCCAGCATGGCCGGCCCGAGGTGGTCGCCGTTGTAGTTCTCCGCGAGCTTGCCGAGCGTCACCGTGCCGTGGTTGGCGAACGTCGTCCACAGCCCGACCGGCACGAGGTCACCCCCGACGACCTTGTCGACGCGCAGCACCTCGAGGTCGGGGTCGATCGTGCCGGCGGCACCCTCCGGGCTCTCCGAGGCCCGACCCTCCCCGAGGTCGCGCTCGATGCCGAAGTTGGCGAGGTGCGCCTCGATCGAGCGGTTCTCGGTGAGGCCGACCGGGATCTCGGTGTGGCCCCAGGCCGCAGCACCGGGCGCGAGGTCGTCGTCCGCGCGTGCGACGGCCGTCGCGACCTGGCGCGCGAGGAAGGCGTAGAGCTGCGGGTCCGGCTGGACGGTGAACTCGGTCGGGGTCGGCACGTTGGGGAAGACGGTGTTGTGCGTCGAGTAGGGGAAGTACTGCCCCGGCGCGCTGTGGGTGTGGGTGCCGGCGACGATCATCGACTGCTCGTCGATGCCCCGGTCGGCCAGGAGCGCGGCGGCCTCGGTGAGCAGCCCGCCCGGCACGCAGCACAGCTCGGTGACGACCAGCGCCACCTTGGTCTCGCCGCGCTGGAGCACGAGCGCCCGCGCCTGCAGCCGCGTGTGCTGGCCCTTCGCGCGGGCGTCGGAGCGCACGTTCCCCATCGTGAAGTAGCCGGTCGGCGGCGTGATGTCGGCACGGCCGACGCCGACCAGGAGAGGACCGGCCGGTGCGGCTCCCGCGGCCGGCGCGAGCGCGGAGCCCGGTCCGGTCAGCGGCGCGACGGCCAGGCCGCCGAGCGCCAGCACGGCGGAGAGCATCAGCATCGAGATCCGGGGGCGCATGTCCTGACAACGCCCGCGGAGTTCGGGAGTTATGGCAGGACTGCTGTTCGGGAGTAACGCCGCGCCGTCCGCCTCGTTGAGACCACTGTCAGCACCCCCCGAGCCGGAGGTCCCCGTGACCGCTCAGCAGCCGCCCGTCAGTCCAGGACCCACCCGCCGCCGGGTCGTCACGACCGGCGCCCACCTGGCGTGGTCGACTCCGGTGATCCTCGCCGCGTCGTCGCTGCCGGCTCATGGCGTCGCCGTGTCCGGCGCTGCGTCGATCGTGACGGGTCAGCCGGTGTTCACCATCCCGACCAGCCACGTCCGGGTCTCGACCGTGATGCGCAACGTCGGCACCGTCGCGCCGTCCGCTCTGACAGTCATGGTCCGCCTGACCCCCACTCAGGGAGGGCTCGAGGACCGCCCGCCGACCATCCTCGACGACACCTTCTCGCTCACGGACAGGGCGGTGAACGGCGACGGCTCGCAGACCTTGTTGTGGACGAAGAACGCACCCCTCGAACCCAATGCCTCGACCACCTTGCGGTTCGACTTCTTCGCCACCCCCTCGACGAGTGGGATCAGGCAGGGCAACGTGCTCGTGTCCCCGAGCGTGCCTCCGCCGGGGTCGGCGACCTCCAACACCGCCAACTACCTCAGTACGGTCAGCGCCTGATCCGGTCGCTACGCCGGCACCAACGCCCGCGAGTGCCAGGCCCGCGCGGTCCGGAACCCCAGCCGCTCGTAGACGCGTCGTGCGGCGTGGTTGTCGCTGAACATCCCCAGGGTGCAGATCCCGTGCTGCTCCAGCGCCCAGCGGGTGAGGGCCGCGGAGACGACCGAGCCGTGGCCCCGGCCGCGCTGGGTCGCGGCGGTGACGATGCCGGCCAGGTGCGGGGCGCCGGCGTCCCCGACCTCCGCGCCGCCGATGGCGACCAGGGCTCCGGTGTCGTCGCGCAGGCCGCGCCACTGCTGCACCCGGCCGGTGCCGACCTCGGTCCACACGCGCGGGTTGTGGGCCCGGGTGAAGTCGCCCAGCTCGTCGGCGTCCTCGGTGTCGTCGAGGGTGACGACGCGGTCCTCCTGCGGCAGCCGGGGCGGGGGAGTGGCACACCACATCCACTCCCAGTCGCCGCCGTCGGCGAGGTCGAGCACCTCGTGGGCGACGGCCGCGTGCTGCTGCACGACCGAGACCGACCCGACGCCGAGCCGCTCGAGGTGCCCGCCGTCGCGCAGGGCGACCAGGGCGCCGCGCACCCGCGCCCTCTCCGACGCGGGGTCGCCCGCCAGCGGCGCGACCCAGAACCCCGGACGGCGGCGCACCCGCTGCACGAGCGCGACGTCGTCGTGCACCCACACCTCGCCGGGGAAGGGGTCGGCGAGGTACCACCGCACCCACGGGTCGTCGCCCGACCGCGCCAGCAGGTCGGCGTGCCGACCGATTCGCTCCACGCCGAGATCGTGCCAGGCGGCCCTGCCCGCATACTGGGGGAGTGCGCCTCCGACGACGCAGCACCTCCTTCGCTGCCCCCCACAGTCCTGACGCCCCGGCCGACGCCCCGGGGGCGTCCTCACGACGCCCGCGACTCCTCGTCCTCGGTGCCGCCGGCGCCCTGGTCGTCGGCGTCCTCGCGGCGTCGTACGTCGGCGACGGCGACGGCGACGGCGACGGCGGGTCGGAGGCCGTAGCGCCCCTCCACGTCACCGGCTCGACCCCCATCGACCTGCCCTACGCCCTCACAGCCGAAGGGCTCGCCGCCGGCGAGAAGAAGGCCCGACGCCAGGCGCGCCGTGCCGAGCAGTCCTCGACCGAGCCGGACGCGCCGCGACGCCTGGTGATCCCCACCCTCGGCGTGAGCAGTGCCGTCGTGCCGAT
>JBFJKO010000343.1:0-3938 GCA_041634935.1 Nocardioides sp. | reverse complement strand
TCATGCCGCCGATCCTACGGCGCGGGCGCCCTATTTGAAACCTTCCGGTAGTAAATTCACCAGGCATACCGTACCGTTCGGTACAGAAAGAGTTCACCGACTGAAGGAGAGCCCCATGACCGACTTCGTGCTGCACGACGAGACCACCGCCCCCGAGGCGAGCCAGGAGCTGTTGGCCGGATCCAGGAGGCAGAACGGGATGATCCCCGCGCTGCACGCCACGATGGCCGAGGCGCCGGGACTGCTCGAGGGCTACCTGACGCTGCACCGGCTGTTCCTCGACTCCAGCTTCGACAAGGACGAGCTCACCGTGGTGTGGCAGTCGATCAACGTCGAGCACGCGTGCCACTACTGCGTCCCGGCCCACACCGCGATCGCCAAGGGCATGAAGGTCGACGACGAGATCACCGAGGCGCTGCGCAACGGCACGCCGCTGCCCACCGAGCGTCTCGAGGCGCTTCGCACGTTCACCCTGGCGATGGTCCGCGAGCGCGGCAACGTAGACGGCGACGCCGTCCAGACGTTCCGCGACGCGGGCTTCACCCGCCAGCAGGTCCTCGAGGTCGTGCTGGGCGTCTCGCAGAAGGTGATGTCCAACTACACCAACCACCTCGCCGGCACCCCCGTCGACGCTCCGTTCCAGAAGTTCGCCTGGGACGGCGTGCCGGCCACCGTCTGACGGTTCGCCTCGCGGAGGGCCCCGGCCCGGCCGCCGTCGAGCAACGTCCGCTACACCGGCCGATGTTGCCGGCGGCGGCGAGCCGGTGCGGCCGCCGCGAAGCCCGAGATCGCCACGGCGGCGCACCCGGTCATCGCGAGGGCCAGGGGGAGCGCTCCGTCCCCGAGACCGACGAGCGCCGAGACCACCCCGCCGAGCCCGAACTGGGCGGCGCCGAGCACGGCCGAGGCGAACCCGCGTCCCTGGGAGACCGCCTCGAGCGCCAGCGCCGTGCCGTTGCCCATCACCAGGCCGACCGAGGCGACGGCGACGGCGATGGGCGCGGCGAACCAGCCCGGGGGCGCGTCGGCGAGCACGAGCAGCATCAGCAGCGCGGAGGCGAGCAGCATGGTGATCAGACCCGTGCCGGCCAGTGCGCGTGCCGATCGCGTTGCGACGAGACGGGCCGAAAGTGCTCCGGACACCATCAGCCCGAGGGCGTTGAGGCCGAACACGACGCCGTAGGCGGTCTCCGAGAGGCCCATCTGCACCTGGTACAGGAAGGGCGAGGCCGAGATGTAGGACATGAGCACGCCGAACCCGAACGCGAACGCGACCGTGTAGCCGAGGAACTCCCGCGTGAGCAGCCCGCGCCATGCGTTGGTCGGAGAGGACTGGCCGGCGCGCTCCCGGGCGCGCTGCTCGGCCGGGAACGACTCGGGCACGAACGCGAGCACGCTCACCAGCATCACCACGGTCAGCGTCAGCACCACGCCTAGCAGTCCGCGCCAGCCGATCGGGCCCACCACCACGCCGCCGAGCGCGGGTCCGACCACCGGTGCGACGCCTCCGACGATCATCATCAGGCTCATCGCCCGCGCCGCGGCCTTGCCGCTGGACAGGTCGGAGATCACGGCTCGTCCGATCACCATGCCTGCGGAGCCGGCGAGTCCCTGGACCAGGCGTGCCGCGACCAGGACGCCGAGCGAGGTCGCGGCCACGGACACCACGCCGGCGGCGATGCAGAGCACCACGCCGAGGAGCAGTGGTCCTCGACGTCCGAGGCGATCGGAGAGCGGGCCGAACACGAGCTGCCCCAGGGCCATCCCGACCAGAAACACGGTCAGGGTCAGCTGGGCGCCGGTCTCGTCGGTGCCGAGGTCCATGGCCATCTTCGGGAACGCCGGCAGGTACAGGTCGGTCGCCAGCGGCGCGACGGCGGCGAGCAGGGCCAGTGTGAGCAGGAGCGGTCGGTCGATCCTGCTCGTCGTGGCCGGGGCGAGCTCGCGGCGCTCCCTCGCGGTCACGTCGATGGTCATGGACTCTCCCGCGAAGTAGTTATAGATTCATAACTACTATGATCAGGGCCCGTCGACAAAGGAAGTGGAGAGCGTCGTGACACCGCCCACACCGCAGGAGACGCATGGGGAACGGGTCCTCGCTGACATCGCGGCCAGCGTCGCCGCGATCTCGCGCGAGCTGCTCGGACCGCACTTCCCCCACGAGGCGGTCCCGTTGAAGCCCAACGAGGTGGCCGTGCTGCGCCACGTCGAGCGTCATCCCGGAGCCACTGCTGGGGAGGTGGCTGCCGTCACCGGGCTGCAGCGCAGCAACCTGAGCACGATCGTGCGGGGCCTCGAGGAGAAAGGGATCCTGTCGCGGGAGGCCGGCCTGGACGCCCGCACCGTCCAGCTGCACGCCACCGCGGTCGCCGCTGCCAGCACCGCCGCGGTGCGGCGCCGGTGGGCGCAGCGCGTCGGCGCCGCGCTCGACGAGGGAATCGACGTCGAGGGCCTGCTCGCGGTCCTCGAGCGGCTGGAGAACGGATTGGTCCGGCTGCGGTGAGACCTGGCCGGGCGTGAGTGGTGCACGCAACCACCTGAGGAAGGATGGCGGCTCAGCGAACACGCACCAGCGAGGGGCAGCATGACGAAGACGATCCTGATCACCGGCGCCACGGACGGCATCGGCCGTGAGGCCGCGATGCGCCTGGCCGCCGACGGCCACACCCTGCTGCTCCACGGCCGCGACGAGGCCAAACTCGCAGACCTCCGGGAACGGTTGCGATCTCGACCCGGTGGGGCGGCGCTGTCGACGTACGTCGCCGACCTGTCGCGGCTGGCGGACGTCGCTGCCCTCGCCGAGGCGGTCCTTCTGGAGCACGATCACCTCGACGTGCTGATCAACAATGCCGGTGTCTTCAAGGTCGCCGATGCGACGACACCCAAGGGGCACGACGTCCGGTTCGTCGTCAACACAGTTGCGCCCTACCTGCTCACTCGACGGCTGCTGCCGGTGCTCGGGGCCGGGAGCAGGATCGTGAACCTCTCCTCGGCCGCCCAGGCGCCGGTCGACCTGCAGGCGCTCGAGCGGGGTGGGGCGCTCGCGGCGATGGAGGCCTACGCCCAGAGCAAGTTGGCCATCACGATGTGGTCGCGCCACCTCGCCGACGAGCTGGGGGACGCCGGCCCGGTCGTGGTCGCGGTGAACCCGGGGTCGTTGCTCGCCACCAGGATGGTCAAGGAGGGCTTCGGGGTCGAGGGCAACGACATCGGCATCGGGGCCGACGTCCTGGTGCGGGCTGCGTCGTCGGGGGAGTTCGCCGACGCCACGGGCCGCTACTTCGACAACGACGCCCGCCGCTTCGCCGATCCTCACCCGGACGCGCTCGACCCCGCCCTCAATCGAGCGCTCGGTGAGGTGCTCGACCGGATGATCGACGAAGTCGGCTGACGGCCACGCGTCGCGCGTGGTTGATGGTGATCGTGGCGCTCGTCGTGATCGTCACGCTGCCCGCCTTCTCCGAGGAGTCAGCGTGGTCCGACGTCCTCTTCGTCGGCGCTTTCTTCCTGTTCACGCTGCTGCACACCGGGGTGCGGGCGGGCCCAAGACCTATGTCGTGGACATGGCCGAGGGCGACCAGCGCACGACGTACGTCGCGGTGTCGAACTCGGCGATGGGCATCATCCTGCTCGTGGTCGGAGGCGTCAGCTCGCTGCTGGCCGTCGCCGCGGTGGAGCGGGCCCTGCTGTTCCTGGCTGGCATGGGAATCGTGGGGGTGTTCGCCGCGAGGCGGCTCCCCGACGTCTCGCACGGCGCTGGTTGACGCCCGAGCGCTTCGAGGAGGCGGCTCGGGACGGCGTGCCGGCGTCTGTCCCGCGACTTCGCTCGGTTGGTCACGAACGACAGGTTGCTGGCCTAGATCCTTGTCGTTCGAGACCAGTCGACGGCACCTTGAGGTGCCGGGCTGCGAAACGACGATCGCCCCGTCGCTCGAGGC
>JBFJKO010000342.1:0-3949 GCA_041634935.1 Nocardioides sp. | reverse complement strand
CGGCCGGCGTCGCGGGGGAGGTGCTCGGCCTGGTGGCGCCACGGCTCGTCGACGCGGTGATGCACCGGCTCGACCGGCGCACCAAGAACTCCCCGGCCGCGATCGGTCGCTAGCTGGCTTTCTTCTTGGCCGGGGCCTTCCTGGCCGGGGCTTTCTTGGCCGGCGCCTTCTTCGCCGCCGTCTTCTTCGCGGCGGTCTTCTTGGCGGGTGCCTTCTTCGCCGTCTTCTTCGCGGTGGACTTCTTGGCGGGCTTCTTCGTCGGCTCGTCCGACTCGTCCGTGCTCTCCCCACGCGCCGACTGAGCGGCCTGCACCGAGCGCTGCAGCGCGGCGAGCAGGTCGACGACCTCGCCCGACGACTTGGTCGAGGTCGGCGTCCGCTTGATCTCGCCGCCCTCGATCTTCGCCTTGACCAGCGCCTCGACGGCGCCGGCGTAGTCGTCCTCGAACTCGCTCGCGTCGAAGTCGCCGGCGAGGGTCTCGACCAGCATCGTGGCCATCTTGCTCTCCGACTCCTTCACCTCGCCGACCTCGACGTTGAAGTCGGGGGTGCGGATCTCGTCGGGCCACATCATCGTCTGCATCACGATCACGTCGTCGCGCACGCGGAGCACGGCCACGCTGGTGCGCTGGCGCAGCGCGACGGTCACGACCGCCATCCGGTCGGCCTCGAGGAGCGCCTGGCGCAGCAGCGCGTAGGGCTTGGCGCCCGACTTCTCCGGCTCGAGGTAGTAGGACTTCTCGAAGAGCATCGGGTCGATCTGGTCGGTCGGCACGAACTTCTCGACCGCGATCTCGCGCGACGACGTCGAGGGCAGGTCGGCGAGGTCGTCGTCGGTGAGGATCACCATCTCGCCGTCCTCGGTCTCGTAGCCCTTGGCGATGTCGGCGTAGGCGACCTCCTCGCCGTCGATCGAGCACACGCGCTGGTACTTGATGCGGCCGCCGTCCTTCGCGTGCACCTGGCGGAACGAGACGTCGTGGCTCTCGGTCGCCGAGTAGAGCTTGACGGGGACGCTGACCAGCCCGAAGGACACCGCGCCCTTCCAGATCGCACGCATGGGCAAGCCTCCGACGGGTGATGGACGGGTGATGGGTGATGCGGTGGTGGTGGTGACCAGTGTGACCCCTGGGACTCCGAAGATCCATCGGTCAGGATGGACCCATGCGTCCCATGCTCGCCACCAAGGGTGACCACGTGCCCACCGGCCCGGCGTGGGAGCACGAGGTGAAGTGGGACGGCATGCGGATCCTCGCGACCACCGCCACCGCCGCCGGCCCCGGCGCCGGTGGCACGCGCCTCACGAGTCGCAACGAGAACGACGTGACCGCCGCCTGGCCCGACGTCGCCGACCCCGAGGGCTCGCCCCTGGCCGGTCGGGACGCCGTCGTCGACGGCGAGATCATCGCGCTCAACGAGCAGGGCCTGCCCGACTTCCGCACGCTCCAGGAGCGGATGCACGTGCGCAACCGCACGAGCGTCGCCCGGCTGGTGGCCCGGGTGCCGGTCACGTTCATGGCCTTCGACCTCCTGCGGCTCGACGGCGTCGACCTCACCGCAGAGCCGTTGTCGACCCGGCGGGCGCGTCTCGCCGAGGTGCTCGAGGGATCGGCCTGGCAGGTGCCGACGTCGTACGACGACGGGGCGATGCTGCTGGAGGCGACGCGCGCCCAGGGCCTCGAGGGCATCGTGAGCAAGCGCCTCGACTCGCGCTACGTGCCGGGGGAGCGGAGCCCGCACTGGCTGAAGTTCGCCCATCGCCACCGGCACTCCTACGTCGTCGGCGGCTGGCGACCCCAGGAGGGCTCCGACGCGACCAGTGGGCGACTGGCCGCGCTGCTCGTCGGCGAGATGACTCCTGAGGGGTTGCGCTACCGCGGCCGCGTGGGCAGCGGCATCGGGCCCAAGCAGGGGCGCGCGCTCACCGAGGCGGTCGCGAGCCTGGGCCGCGACACGAGTCCGTTCGTCGACGAGGTGCCGCGCGTCGACGCCCTCGGCACCCGGTGGCTGGAGCCGGTGCTGGTGGTCGACGTCGACACCCACGGGCGCGGCCACGAGCGGCTGCGCCAGCCGTCCTACCAAGGGCTGCGCCTCGACCTCGCCGCCGGTGACCTCTGATGGCGGCCGCCGACGGCACCGAGGTGCGCGTCGACGTCGAGGGACGCACGCTGGTCATCAAGAACCTCGCCAAGGTGCTCTACCCGCAGACCGGCACCACCAAGGGTGAGGTGCTCAACTACTACGCCCAGGTCGCGCCGACGATGCTGCCGCACCTGCGCGACCGTGCCGTGACCCGCATCCGGTGGCCGCACGGGGTCGAGGGGCTGAGCTTCTTCGAGAAGAACGTGCCGGCGGGCACGCCGTCGTGGGTGCGCACGGTGACCGTGCCGACCACGGGCAGTCGGGCGGCGTCCTCCGACTCGGGTGACACGTTGACCTTCCCGGTCGTCGACGGCCTGGCGACGCTGACCTGGTTGGCCAACCTGGCCGCGATCGAGCTGCACGTGCACCAGTGGCGGGTCGGACGCAACGGCCGCCCCCGCAACGCCGACCGCATCGTCATCGACCTCGACCCGGGCGAGCCGGCCGGGCTGCACGAGTGCTGCCAGGTGGCGCTGCTCGTGCGCGACAAGCTCGACGAGCGCGGCCTGGCCGGCCGGCCGGTCCTCAGTGGGAGCAAGGGGCTGCACCTCTACGCGACCCTGCCCGACCGGCTCGCGCCGGAGCACTCGACGGCCCTGGCCAAGGACATCGCCGAGGAGCTCCAGGCCGAGCACCCCACGCTGGTGACGGCGACGATGACCAAGGCGCGCCGCCGGGGCAAGGTCTTCCTCGACTGGTCGCAGAACGCCGGTTCCAAGACCACCGTGGCGCCGTACTCCCTGCGCGGCCGCGAGCGCCCGTACGTCGCCGCCCCGGTGTCGTGGGACGAGGTCGCCGAGGGCGCAGAGGACCCCCTCGGCCTCGAGCAGCTGACGGCCGAGCAGGTGCTCGTGCGGATCGACGAGATCGGTGACCTCTTCGCCTGAGAGGCGGTGTTACCGAACGGTGGAGGATCCGTGGGATCGACGTACCTCGGCCGTGGTCAGCCGACTCCTACTGTTGCTGTCAACGGTCGAGGGCTGAGCCGCACTGCTGGGGGGCGTGCGGCTCGCCCCGACCTTGTTCTTTGCGCAGGGGTCTGGGAGGGCCTGTCGACAATTCGGGGGAGGTCTGCGCCGTGGAGCTCGTACTCCACCCGCCGCGCACGGTGCGCCACCGCTACCGCCGACTCCGGGTCGTCGTCGTCGCAGCGGTCGTGCTCGTGGGCTGGCTCGGCGCCGTGCTGGTGCTGCCGGTGCTGCTCGGGTGGCAGGCAGCCGTGGTCACCGAGGATCGCGGCGAGTACGCCGCCGGGACGCTCGTCGTGACCCGAGCCGTCCCGTCGAGCCACGTGGCCAACAACGACGTCGTCGAGTTCGCGGGCGGCATCCGCCGGGTGAGCGTCGTGCGGCCAGGCCTGCTGAAGGTCGAGGGCTCCTCCGACGTCGTCACCGGCGACACGCCGATCCTCGAGCGCGTCGTGCTCACCCTGCCCGGCGTCGGCATGCCGCTGATGGGTGCCGACCGCGTGGTCCGGTGGCTGGCCGTGGGTGGCGCCGCGGCGATCCTGGCCTCGGCAGCGGTGGCGCACAACGGGGCTGGACGGTACCGCCTGGCCGGCTGACGCCCAGTCGGGTGGCCTCCGGTGAGGCACATGTGGGGGAGATGCCGATGCATGTCCCGTTCACCCCCTATGCTCTGGGCATGGCTCACAGGGTTCTCGTCGTCGAGGATGAGGAGGACATCGCGTTCCCCCTCGTCCGGACGTTGGAGCGCGAAGGCTACGAGGTCAGCTGGGTCGACACCGGGCAGAAGGCCCTCGACGAGCTGGTCGGCCGCTCGGCCGAGGTGATCATCCTCGATCTCG
>JBFJKO010000341.1:0-3960 GCA_041634935.1 Nocardioides sp. | reverse complement strand
CGTGAGCAACAGCTGCCTCAGCCCGGTCAGCACCAGGGTGACGGCGGCGAGGAGCCAGGTGGCGGTGCCGTCCGGGCGCTGGAGCGTCACGACCAGGCCCAGCGCGGCGATCGCGCCGAGGTCGGGCAGCAGCGACGCGGCCAGTCCGCGGAGGTGCCGTTGCATCACGCGGGAGCGCTCCGCGCGCCGTACGGCGTCGTACGCGGCGAAGCCCAGCAGCAGCGGGGCGGCGGCGTAGATCAGGTCGACCACCGTGTGGATGCTGTCCTCGCCGCGCACGGTCAGGAGCGCGTAGCCGTTGTCGGCGACCGTGTAGGCGGCGAAGAAGAGTCCGATGAGGATCAGGTCGGGCCGGGGGTCGCCGACGCTGCGCAGGAGCAGCAGGACGACCAGGCAGGTGAGCAGCACGTCGGTGATCGGGTAGACGAGGAAGAGGGTCTCGTCGAGGTGGCTCTCGGTCCGCCGGATCACCTCGTCGAAGACCAGCACGTAGCTGGCCAGGAGCGCGGCCGCGCCCAGGACCGCCGCGTCGAAGATGAGCGGACCGAGGGTCCCACGTCGCACACGCGCCACGGGGAAGAGCGCCAGTCCGAGGACGGCGGGCACCAGCGCGGCCAGGTAGAGCGCGTCGGCGAGCGACAGGATCGGCGGCGTCCCGGCGGCGCCCCCGAAGACCAGCCACAGCACGTCGCCGCCCGCGTAGAGCACCAGCACGAGCGCGAAGAGCACCCAGGAACGACGCGCCTTGCGCGGGCCGCGTGCCGCGGCCCACATGCACGCGGCTGCGCTCAGCAGGCACGTCATCGGGCTCACCGTGCTCCCGGAGATCCCGCCCGGCGACCACCAGCCGAGCACCAGGGCGCTCCCCGCCGCACCGAGCACGAGCGCGCCGACCCGCAGGGCCCAGGACCGCGCGGTCCCGCCGTGCGGTGCCGTGCTCTGGTGTCGCTCCACGGGGCCTGGTCCTTCGTCGTGCGGTCTCAGTGCGATCCCGACTGGTGCCTGCGACGCGCGGGCCCGGCGGTCCCGTACCCCGTGGGGGCCGGTGGTAGAAGCCGCGGAGACGTTGGAACGATCCAAGCGCACCTGGCCACCCAACACAGGTGACCGGTGGGTAGCGTGCTGGCCAACTGACTCGAAAGGCGTGAGGCGCATGCTGGATGTGGACAAGGTTCTCGACGACGCAGGCGTGACGAACCCGGAGGTCCGGGCCTACGTCACGACGTGGGCAGGCATCACCGAGCCCGCCCGGATCGAGGTCGTCAACGCCTCCGACGACGCCCGCCTGGTGGCGGAGGCGCTCGAGGCCGGCGAGCTGATGCCGGCGGGCGAGGGCCTCTACTACTCGCGCTCCTACGTCAAGGACACCGCACGCTCCGAGGAGCGCACGATCGTCGCGACGCACAAGCCCGAGGACAAGGGTGTCTACAACAACTGGCGCGACGCCGAGGAGATGACCGCCAGCCAGCTCGAGCGCATGCGCGGGCAGTCGCAGGGCAAGACGATGTACGTCGTCCCCTACCTGATGGCGCCTCCCGGCTCGCCGCTCGAGGCCTACGCCGCCGGGGTCGAGCTCACCGACAACCGCCCGGTCGTGCTCCACATGATCCGCATGGCCCGTGTCGGCGTCGACCACGTCAACGACCTCGACGACCAGAACTCCTTCGTGCGCGCCGTCCACGTCACCGGCGACCTGCCCAACCTCGGGCAGGGCACCCCCGACGACCAGCGCTACTTCGTCACCGTCGCCGACGAGCGCACGATCCTGCACTTCGGCTCGTCGTACGGCGGCAACGCGCTGCTCGGCAAGATCGCCCACGGCCTGCGCCAGGCCTGCTACGACGGCCGCGCGTCGGGCAAGTTCCTCGCCGAGCAGTTCATGCTGCTGGGCATCACCGACAAGCAGACCGGCAAGAAGTACCACGTCTGCGGCGGCTTCCCGAGCGCCTCGGGCAAGACCAACCTCGCGATGACGCTGGCCCCCGACGCGATGGGCGACCGCTACTACGTCGAGTTCTACGGCGACGACATCGCCTGGCTGTGGGTCGGCGACGACGGCAAGGTCTACGGGATGAACCCGGAGAACGGCGTCTTCGGCGTCGCCAAGGACACCAACGAGCTCACCAACCCCACCGCCCTCGACTCCATCCAGCCGGGCAGCGGCGCGATCTTCACCAACGTCGCCTACAACCCGACCACGCAGGAGGTCTGGTGGGAGGGCAAGACCAAGGACTACCCCGCCGACGTCACCGGCTGGGAGGACTGGAAGGGCGAGAAGATCGCCGACCGCGAGCCGGGCGACGACTCCCCGTGGGCCCACCCCAACAGCCGCTTCACCACGACGCTGGCCAACGTGCCCAACGTCGCGAAGGACTTCGAGGACCCCGCCGGCGTCCCGATCGACGCGATCATCTTCGGCGGGCGCACCAGCGACCGTGAGCCGCTGGTCCGCGCGATCACCGACCTCGCCGAGGGCGTGTACGACGGCCTGACGCTCGGCGCCGAGGCGACCTTCGCCGCCGACGGCCTCGACGGCCAGCTGCGCTACGACCCGATGTCGATGCGGCCCTTCATGGCCTACGCCGAGGCCGACTACGCCGCGCACTGGCTGAAGATCATCGGCGCCGCCACCGAGCAGCCGATCTTCGCCCACGTCAACTGGTTCCAGAAGGACCTCTCCGAGGGTGGCGACAAGCACTTCCTGTGGCCCGGCTACCGGGAGAACCTCCGTGCCCTGCTCTGGCTCGTCCAGTACAAGGACGGCGAGGTCTCCGGGCGCGAGACCCCCGTCGGCGTGCTGCCCACCGAGGAGGAGCTCAACCTCGACGGCCTCGAGATGCCGGCCGACGACCTCGCACGCATCCTCGACATCGACGTCGAGCGCTGGCGCCAGGAGATGGGGTTCCGCGAGGAGCACCTCAAGCAGTTCGACGGCCTGCCCGAGGAGATCTGGGAGGCGCACCGACGCGTCGCCAAGGCCCTCGACGAGATCGCCTGACCTGATCGCCTCAAGGACAACCGGACCGTGACCACCAGCATCACCGCGGTCCGGTTGACCGGCGCGGCCGCCCGCGACCGGCTGCCGCTGCTGGTGGTCGGGCCGTCGTTGGGCACCTCGGCGCTGGCCCTCTGGTCGGCCTGCGCCGAGCACCTCACCGACCGCTTCGACGTCCTCGCCTGGGACCTGCCCGGCCACGGCTACAACACCGGCGTCCCGGCCGAGCCGTTCACGATCGAGGACCTCGCCCTCTCGTTGCTCGGCGTGATCGACGAGGTGATGGTGCAGCGCGGCACCCCTCACGACGCCTTCGCCCTCGCCGGCGACTCCGCCGGGGGAGTCGTGGCGCTCCAGGTGCTGCTCGACGCCCCCGAGCGCGTCGCGTCGGCGGTCCTCATCTGCACGCCGGCCGGTCCCGGCGACACCGCCGCCTGGGACGAGCGCATCGCGCAGGTCCGTTCCGGCGGCACCGACGCGCTCGTCGACGCCTCGACCCGGCGGTGGTTCGGTCCCGGCTTCGCCGAGCGCGAGCCGAGCCGGACGGCGTCGCTGCAGCGGTCGCTGCGCTCGGTCTCCGACGCCGGCTACGTCGGCGTGTGCGAGGCGCTGGCGTCGTACGACGCGCGCGACCGGCTCGCGGAGATCGGTGCGCCGGTGCTCGTGGTCGCGGGCGCCCACGACCCTGCCGTCACCCCGGCCGTCGCGCAGCAGGTCGCCGACGGCGTGCAGGACGGTCGGGTCGTCGTCCTCGCCGACGCCGCGCACCTGCCACCCACCGAGGCGCCGGCGGAGGTGGCCGCGCTCATCCGGCAGCACGTGCTCGGTGAGTCGAGCGAGCCGAGCGCACCCGGCGACGACGAGCAGGACGTCCGCTCGCTGCTCGCCGACCACGCCGCCAGCCGGGCCGACGCCCGCCCCGGCCTCGACCCTCGCACCCGCGCCCTGGTCTCGCTCGCCGCCCT
>JBFJKO010000340.1:0-3974 GCA_041634935.1 Nocardioides sp. | reverse complement strand
GCTTCGGCCGGCTACTCGATGACCAGGGCGGGGTGGTGGATCAGAGGCCGAGGCCCTTGAGGACCACCGGCAGCTCGTCCGGGGGCACGTCGTAGGGCACGTAGGCCGAGGGGTGCTCGCGGGCGGAGTCGAGGACGAGCTGGTGAGGCACCTGGACGGTGGGGGAGCGGTCGTCGCCGAGCTCGAGGACCTTCAGCCCCGCGGGGGCGAAGGCGGAGAGGTGCAGCGCCGTGCCGGCGGAGCCCGCGAGCACCGAGGCGCCGGCGGCGAGCCTGATCTGCTCGCGGATCGACAGCGTCTCCGGGGCGACGACCGTGAATCCCGCGGCGGCGAACACCTCGTCGAGGGCACGGTCACGCTCCACGGAGGTGCGGACGCGCTTCTCGCGCAGCCGCTGCTGGGCGTTGAAGGCGGTGCGGGACAGGAACACCCGGGGGCCATCGGGGTCGACCTCGGCCGCGGCGCCGGCGGCCGTCGCCATCGAGCGCCAGACGTCGACGGCCTCCGGCTCGGCCCAGCCGTTGACGACGACCGAGCGCGAGGGCACCAGCAGGTGGTCGACGTTGGCCGGGTTGGAGTCGATCACCTCGACCCTCACCCCGGCGTACGACGTGAGGGCCATGAGCTCGCGCTGCCACGGCTCGATGCCGCCGAAGCGGGCGGAGTAGTTGTGGAACACGATGCCGTCGAGGCCGGCGACGTCGACGCCGTGCCGGCGACCCGGCCACAGGGTGGTCACGGTCTCGGTGAAGAAGTGTCCGAAGTGGCCGATCCAGTGTCCGCCGTAGAGCCAGGTGCCGTCGAGACGCGGGGCGCGCGGCCGCGGTTGGACCCGCTCCGGGTCGGCGGCGAGCAGCTGGTTGCCGCCGAGCCCGCCGGTCTTCTGCGAGGCGACGACGAGGGCGCCCCGGGCGTCGTGCACCGCGCCGCGGATCCACCGGTCGGGAGTCACGAGGGCGCGCAGCTTGCCGCGCTTGACCGGCGTCAGCAGCGCATCGTCGACAGGGGTCAGGCTCATCTCGCCCACGGGGGCGAAGGGCGGCTCCGGCACCACCCAGCGCGTGGGGACCTCAGTCATCGTCGCCCACCCGGGGGTCGACGACGTGGGGCTCGACCCCGAGCAGCTCGGCTACCTGCTCGACGACCACCGTCAGCACCAGCGCCTCGAGGTCGCTGCGGGACTCGCTGCGGTGCTCGATCGGACGACGGAAGACGACCAGGCGGGTGGGTTGCCCGCCCGACCCACGCACGAGCGAGGAGAGCGGCACGATGCCCGGGTCCCAGTCGTCGGGCACCTGCGGGGCGTCCTCGACGGCGTACTCGACGAGCCCGAGGTGGCGCTCCCAACGACTCTCGATGTCGGTGACGACGTCGAGCACGAGGCTGTCGAAGCGGTCGCTCGAGGTCGGTCGGCGGGGGCTCCCGTGGGGGCCGGCGAGCACCGCGGGTCCGCGGGGTCCGCGGCCGTGGCGATCGCGGAGCCGACGGGCGCGGGCGGGACCCGGGGGGTCGAAGGAGAAGTCGAGAGGGGGAGCCACGCCGCGAGCCTAGTGAACCGGACGCCGCGCGCGAGGTAGGTTCAGCGGCGTGAGTCTCGCCCGGCGCTGTTCGCGCACCCCCTGTGGCCGCCCCGCGGTTCAGACGCTCACCTTCGTCTACGCCGACCAGACCGCGGTGCTCGGTCCGCTGGCGACGTACGCCGAGCCGCACGCCTACGACCTCTGCGCCACGCACGGCGAGCGGCTCTCCGCTCCGCGTGGGTGGGAGGTGCTCCGCCTCGCCACTGACCTCGGCGACCGGGGCCCCACCGAGGACGACCTGCTGGCCCTCGCCGACGCCGTGCGCGAGGCCGCCCGGCCGGCGCCGATCGAGCGCACCGCGCCGCAGCACGAGAGCGGCCACGAGACCGCCCGCCGTGGTCACCTGCGCGTGCTCAGCCCCGAATAGCCTGCACCTGCAGTCATCGGACAGGACTCGGACAGGGCTCGGACAGGGCTCGGGCACGACTCGGACAGCCCGACGCCGACGACTCGCCGCCGCAGTCGCGAGCGTCCACTATGGTCGACTCATGGCCACCCTCGACTCCGCCAACGTCCACGCCATCTTCAAGGCCTACGACGTGCGCGGCACCGTGCCCGACCAGCTCGACGAGGAGCTCGCACGTGCGACCGGCAAGGCCTACGTGCAGGTCACCGGTGCCACCGAGGTCGTCGTGGGCTACGACATGCGCCCGAGCTCGCCCGGCATGGCCGGAGCGTTCGCGGACGGCGCGACGTGGGCCGGCGCCGACGTCACGATGATCGGGCTGGCCTCCACCGACCAGCTCTACTTCGCCTCGGGCCACCTGGGGATGGCCGGCGCCATGTTCACCGCCAGCCACAACCCGGCGCAGTACAACGGCATCAAGATGTGCCGCCCGATGGCGGTGCCGATCGGTCTCGACACCGGGCTGTCCGAGATCCGTGACCTCGTCGTCTCCGGTGACTTCGCCACCCCGACCCGCACCGGCTCGATCTCCGAGCACGACGTGCTCGAGGCGTACGCCGCCCACCTGCTCTCGCTGGCGCCCGTCTCGGGCCGCACGCTCAAGGTCGTCGCCGACGCCGGCAACGGCATGGCCGGCTACACCGCCCCGGCCGTCTTCAACCGGCTCGGCGACCAGGTCGACCTGATCCCGCTCTACTTCGAGCTCGACGGCTCGTTCCCCAACCACGAGGCCAACCCCATCGAGGCCGCCAACCTCGTCGACCTCCAGGCCAAGGTGCTCGAGGAGGGGGCCGACATCGGGCTCGCCTTCGACGGCGACGCCGACCGCTGCTTCCTCGTCGACGAGACCGGTCGAGCGGTGTCGCCGTCCACGCTGACCGCCCTGATCGCCGAGCGCGAGCTGGCCAAGGACCCGGGCGCGGCGATCATCTACAACCTCATCACCAGCCGCGCGGTCCCCGAGATCGTCAAGGAGCTCGGTGGCACCCCGGTGCGCACCCGGGTGGGCCACTCGTTCATCAAGGCGACGATGGCCGAGACCAACGCGATCTTCGGCGGCGAGCACAGCGGCCACTTCTACTTCCGCGACTTCTGGCGCGCCGACTCCGGCATGCTGGCCGCGCTCCACGCGATGGCCGCGCTGGCGGCGAGCGACCTGACGCTCTCGCAGCTGCTCGCTCAGTACGAGCGCTACCCGCTCTCGGGCGAGATCAACTCGACGGTCGCCGACCAGGACGCCGCGATCGCCGCGATCGAGCAGACCTTCGGCTCCCGCGAGGGAGTCACCCTCGACCGCCTCGACGGTCTGACCGTCAGCCACGCCGACTGGCAGTTCAACGTCCGCGCGTCCAACACCGAGCCGCTGCTGCGTCTCAACGTCGAGGGCAAGGACGAGGCCACCATGGCCGCTGCCCGTGACGAAGCCCTCGCACTGATCCGATCGGGAGCCACCGCATGACCGACCACACGTCTACCCCCAGCACCCCCGCCGTCAGCCCGCAGCTGCTCGAGGTCATCGTCTGCCCCGACTGCCACGGTGCCCTGGCCCTCACCGGAGGCGAGCTGGTCTGCCAGGGCTGCGGCCTGGCCTACCCGATCAAGGACGGCATACCGGTCCTCCTCGTCGACGAAGCCCGCCGTCCGGCCTGACCCCACCCCGTACCGAGGAGCCGAACATGGTCTGGTTCGACGAGTCACGCCTCGACGACGCCTCCGCGCTCGGCGCGGCCGACCTGCGCCTGCGCACGCTGGCGGAGTCGGGTGCCCGGGTGCGTCGCGAGGCGGGTGGCGCCGCCGAGTCGATCGCTCGTGCGGTCGCCAACAGCCAGGACGCGCGCCCGCGCGCGGTCATTGCCGCCGGCCCCGACTCACGCCTGCTGCGGGCGGTGCTCGAGCCGTCGTGCCCGGTGCCGTTCGTGGCCTGGCCCGGCCCTGCCCTGCCCGGGTGGGCCGGCAGCATGGACCTCGTCGTGGTGCTCGCGCCGGTC
>JBFJKO010000339.1:0-3975 GCA_041634935.1 Nocardioides sp. | reverse complement strand
GCGGACGAGGTCCACGCTCCCCGGCACCTCGCCCAGCAGCGACTTGGCGAAGTGCGGCCGGTAGGCGCGCCCGTGCGCCGACCACTGCGGGTGCTCGGCGTCGAGCCACGCCTCGGCCTCCTCCCACGTGCCACCGGAGTCGGGGCCGTGGTTCCACGCGCGGAAGTCGAAGGACGTCAGGAAGGCTCGGGCCTCGTCCTCACCGACGCCCGCCGCGATGGCGGCGAACGGGTCCCAGTCGATGAGGACGTTGCCGAGGTCCCAGACGACGCCCTGGGGTGCTGGAGGGGTGGTCACCGTTGGTCTCTCGTCTCCCCGGGTCTCGACACGCGGGTCGCGACTTCGTGCCTCAGTCGCGCCGCTCGCTCGACCACCACCGACGAGTTCGCTGTCGCGTCCTCGTCAGCTCCACCGCTCGCTGGCGGGGACGAACTCCAGACGGCGCTCGCCGGTGTAGATCTGCTTCGGACGCGCGATCTTCTGCTCCTTGTCCTGCACCAGCTCGGCCCACTGCGCGAGCCAGCCCGGCGTACGGCCGATGGCGAAGAGCACGGTGAACATCTCGGGCGGGAACTGGAAGGCCTCGTAGATCAGGCCGGAGTAGAAGTCGACGTTCGGGTAGAGCTTGCGGGAGATGAAGTACTCGTCCTCGAGCGCGATCTTCTCCAGCTCCTTGGCGATCTCGAGGAGCGGGTTGACCCCGGTGACCTCGAAGACGTCGTCGCAGGCCTTCTTGATGATCGTCGCGCGCGGGTCGAAGTTCTTGTAGACCCGGTGGCCGAAGCCCATGAGGCGCTCGTTGCCGTCCTTGACGCCCTGGATGAAGGCGGGGATGTTCTCCTTCGACCCGATGCGGCGCAGCATCTTCAGCACGGCCTCGTTGGCGCCACCGTGCAGCGGGCCGTAGAGCGCGCCGACGCCGGCGGCGACCGCCGAGTAGGGGTCGACCTGCGAGGAGCCGACCGAGCGCACCGCGTTGGTCGAGCAGTTCTGCTCGTGGTCGGCGTGCAGGATGAACAGCACGTCGAGGGCCTTGACCAGACGCTCGTCGGCCTCGTACTTCTGCTCGCTCATCTTGAAGAGCATCGAGAGGAAGTTGGCGGTGTAGCTGAGCTCGTTGTCGGGGTAGATGAACGGCTTGCCCTGCGCGTTGCGGAAGGACCAGGCGCCGAGCGTCGGCATCTTGGCGATCATCCGCACGATCTGCATGTGGCGGTTGTCGGCGTCGGAGATGTTGCCGGCGTCGGGGTAGAACGTGGAGAGCGCGCCCACCGAGGCCATCAGCATGCCCATGGGGTGGGCGTCGTAGCGGAAGCCCTCCATGAAGCCCTTGACGTTCTCGTGGACGAACGTGTGGTAGGTGATCTCGTGCACCCAGGCGTCGTACTCGGCCTTGGTGGGGAGCGCGCCGTGCACGAGGAGGTAGGCCACCTCGAGGAAGCTCGACTTCTCGGCGAGCTGCTCGATCGGGTAGCCGCGGTACTCCAGGATCCCCTTGTCACCGTCGATGTAGGTGACGGAGGAACGGCAGGAGGCGGTGTTGACGAAGCCGGGGTCGTAGACGGCGAGGCCGGGCTCGTCGTCACTGGTGCGGATCTTCCCGATGTCGCCGGCCTTGATGGTGCCGTCGAGGATCGGGACGTCGTACTCCAGCCCGGTGCGGTTGTCGCGGACGGTGAGAGAGTCAGTCACTCGTCCAACCTAGACGGCGCTCCGCGGAATCGGAAAGCGGGTGTCCAGCGACCGTGTCGGTCCGACGTTTTGACCCTGCTTCGAGGCGGGCCGTATCTTGGCATGTCGCGTCCCTGCCGCGCCCTGATCCGCACGTGCCCCGTACTCCGGGGTTCGCCGGGATCGGGTCGCAGATCCGGACCGCCGCGTGAGCGGTGGAGCCGGGCCGTGTTCGTCAAGGACGTCGATCGGCACCACCTGCACGCCAGGCCGGACACCTCCGGCGTGGACCTACGAACGAAGAAGAGCATTCATGCGTACCTATGCACCCAAGCCCGGTGACATCGAGCGGGCCTGGCTCGTCATCGACGCCGAGGACATCGTCCTGGGCCGTCTCGCCGTCGCCACCGCCGGACTCCTGCGCGGCAAGCACAAGGCGATCTTCGCGCCGAACACCGACACCGGTGACTTCGTCGTGATCGTCAACGCCGAGAAGGTCGCCCTCTCGGGCACCAAGGCCACGACCAAGCTGGCCTACCGCCACTCCGGCTACCCGGGCGGTCTGTCCTCCACGCCGATCGGCGAGCTCCTCGAGAAGGACGCGCGCAAGGCCATCGAGGCCGCGGTCTGGGGCATGCTGCCGAAGAACAAGCTCGGACGCCAGATCATCAAGAAGCTGAAGGTCTACAGCGGCCCGAACCACCCGCACGAGGCCCAGAAGGCCGTGCCCTACGTGATCACGCAGGTCGCGCAGTAATCACTGCCGACCGCACCGAACTTGTTCCAGCAGACCCCCAGACTTTGAGAGAACCGAGGAATCACCGTGGCTGACACCACCAACACCGACGCGGGCACCCAGGCCGGCAACGACGAGGTCGAGGAGACCTTCGAGACCAACGAGCAGGGCGTTACCTACTCCTCCGAGAGCGCCCCGTCGGCGGACGCCCCCGAGCGTCCCGCGACCATCGCCCCCGCGCAGGCCACCGGCCGTCGCAAGGAGGCCGTCGCCCGCGTCCGCATCGTCCCGGGCACCGGCGTCTGGACCGTCAACGGTCGCCAGCTCGACGACTACTTCCCGAACAAGCTGCACCAGCAGGTCGTGAACGAGCCGTTCGCCGCCCTGCAGCTCGACGGTCGCTTCGACGTCATCGCCCGCATCCACGGCGGCGGCATCACCGGTCAGGCCGGCGCCCTGCGCCTCGGCGTGGCCCGCTGCCTCAACGAGATCGACCTCGAGGCCAACCGCCCCACGCTCAAGAAGGCCGGGCTGCTCACGCGCGACGCCCGCGTCATCGAGCGCAAGAAGGCCGGTCTCAAGAAGGCCCGCAAGGCGCCCCAGTTCAGCAAGCGCTGACACCCGCTGCATGACGAGCACCTGGCAAGGGTCTCGACGATCGCCGGCCACGAGCCGGCGGTCGCCCGCCCTGCCAGGTGCTTTGTCATGTGGTGCCCCTCGCAACTGAAGGCAGGCAATGACTCGAATCTTCGGCACCGACGGCGTCCGCGGGCTGGCCAACGGCCACCTGACCGCTGAGCTGGCCCTCGACCTGGGCGTCGCTGCGGCTCGTGTCCTGGTGGGTCACGGCGAGTTCACTGGACGACGTCCGCTCGCTGTGGTGGGTCGCGACACCCGCATCTCGGGGCAGTTCCTCGAGCACGCCGTGGTCGCCGGCCTGGCCTCGGCCGGGGTCGACGTCCTGCGCTTGCGGGTGCTGCCGACCCCCGGGGTGGCCTACTTCACCGACCTGCTGGGGGCCGACGTGGGCGTCGTCATCAGCGCCTCGCACAACCCGATGCCCGACAACGGCATCAAGTTCCTCGCCCACGGCGGGGTCAAGCTCGACGACGCGCTCGAGGCCGAGATCGAGGCCTGCCTCGGCCAGGACTGGGACCGTCCGACCGGGGACGCCGTCGGCCGGGTCCAGCCGCACGACGGCACGGTGGCGCAGTACGCCGCCTACCTCGTCAGCACCCTCGACTCCCCGCGGGACCGCCCGCTCGCCGGCCTGAAGGTCGTCCTCGACTGCGCGCACGGCGCCGCCAGCGAGGTGGGCCCCCGAGCGTTCGCCGACGCCGGCGCCACCGTGATCACCATCGGCGACGAGCCCGACGGGCTCAACATCAACGACGGCTACGGCTCCACGCACCTCGGTCCGCTGCAGGCGGCCGTGGTCGAGCACGGCGCCGACGTGGGCTTCGCGGTCGACGGCGACGCCGACCGGTGCCTGGCGGTCGACCACACCGGCACCGTCGTCGACGGCGACCAGCTGATGGTCGTGCTCGCCCTGGCGCTGCACGAGTCGG
>JBFJKO010000338.1:0-4015 GCA_041634935.1 Nocardioides sp. | reverse complement strand
TCCGCCCGCAGGTCGAGGCCGAGCTGGCCGCCGAGCACGAGCGGATCGCCGGCGGCGTCGAGAAGGCGATCGAGATCGGCGTCGTCGACGAGGTCGTCGAGCCCCAGCACACCCGGTCCACCATCGCCGGGGCCATCTACGACGCCGTCCAGCGCGACGGGGTGCTGCGCGGCAGGCACGGCAACATCCCCCTCTGAGGCGACGTGACCGTAACCACACGCCCGATGGGGCGTTGATACGGTTACGCACGTCACAACCGGAGGTTGACCCCCATGCTTCGCACGTCCCTGGCCCGTCTCGGAACTGCCACGATGGTCGCGAGCCTGCTCGTCGTCGGGCCCACGGGCTCCGCGGAGGCCCGCGACTTCAAGCCGTGGGGCAAGGCCGTGTCGAAGAACCACGTGCTCAAGCGTGGCTGCCACGACTACGCCTACCGCTACAAGGTGAAGCCCCCGACCAAGCAGTGGTCCGCCGAGATCTTCTTCGTCACCCCGAACGGCACCGGGCTGGCGCACCGCGCGTTCGACTCCGCCGCGAACCCGGCCAAGGACCGCGTCAAGCTGACGGTGTGCAGCCCGTCGACCGACTACGGCAAGCACAAGATCAAGATGAAGATCACCTACACGCGCGGCGACGCCATGGTCGTGGGCTGGGTCAAGCCCACCACGTTCCGCTTCACCCGGCGCTGAGACCGGCGCCGTGACCGGCGCCGGCTCGGGGTGGTCTCAGACGACCTGGTGCAGCCAGCGCACCGGCGCGCCGTCCCCGGCGTAGCGGAACGTCTCGAGCTCGTCGTCCCACGGCTTGCCGAGCAGCTTGTCGATCTCGTGCACGAGGGTGACCTCACCCATCGCCGCCTTGACGACGGCGGCCTTGAGCCGGTCCTCAGGGATCATGATGTCGCCGTGCAGCCCGATCACGGCGTGGAAGACGCCGAGGTCGGGGGTGAAGGAGTAGCGCGCACCCTCAGTGACGGACGTCGGCTCCTCGGTGACCTCAAAGCGCAGGTGGCTCCAACCCCGCAGCGCCGAGGCGATGGAGGCTGCCGAGCCGGCCTCTCCGGTCCAGGAGAGCTCCGAGCGGTAGCTGCCGGACTGCGCAGGCTGAGGCGTCCAGACGGGGTTCACGGGCGCGCCGAGAACTCCGCCCACAGCCCACTCGATGTGAGGGCAGAGGGCAGACGTCGCCGAGTGCACGTACAGGACTCCCCTGGTCGTGCTCCGGTTGCTGGTCGTCACATCGGTCTCCTTCTTCTCCGGCGCGAGCTACGCCTTCCCCAGCGGGCTCGACAGCGAGATCAGGTGATCTAGTGACAGCTGTGTAGTTAGGTTCTCATTGTGACGCATGGGGCGCCGTTGCGCCAGCCCCGTCGGCACTCAGCTCCATCAACGTGGCGATCACGTCCTCGGCGATCCCCAGGCCGCCGAGGTGGCTCTCGCCGTCGATGACCCGCAGCTGGGCCGAGGGCAGCCGCGCCACCATGTGCTGGCCGTGGGCGAAGGGCACGATGTGGTCGGCGTCGCCGTGCCACCACACGACCGGGACCTTGACGTCGGCGGGCGCGAAGCCCCACTCGCGCGTGAAGAGCACGAGGTCGTTCACCGGCGCGGACGTCTGGAAGCGTGACCCGTTGAGGAGGTCGTCGAGGAACATGGCCTTGAACTCCGGACGCCCGAGCAGCGCCTTGTCGCCTGCGGGCTGCACGGCTGCGTAGAGATCGAGACCGGCCCCGGCCAGCGGCTTCACCAGACGGATCGCCGCGGTCAGCCCCACGCCGATCGGCACGCGTCCTGCTGACAGCGCCGGCGCGAGCGCCACCGCGAGGCGGATGATGCCGCCGGGAGCGGCGTCCGGGCCCTGCGTCGGCGCCACTCCACCGAGCACGCCCACCGAGCGCACGCGGTCCGGCAGGCCGGCGCCGGCGGCCAGCGCGTAGGGGCCGCCACCGGAGAGCCCGATCATCCGGACGTCGTCGATGGCGAGGGCGTCGAGCAACAGCTCGAGGTCGCGGGTCCAGTCGAAGAGATCCGGGTAGAGGTGAGCGCTCGAGGACCCGATCCCGGGCCGGTCGACGCCCACCAGGCGCAGGCCGTGGTCGAGGGCGTACTGCCGGGCCTCGAGCGGGATCTGACGGCGGGCGCCCGGGGTGCCGTGCATCCACACGAGTGCCTCCCCGCGGCGTGAGCCGTACTCGGCGAAGCTGAGCCGGCGACCGTCGCGCACCGCGACCGTGCCCTCGAGTGCAGGGCGTTCCACTTCCATCATGCGCCGGATTCTGGCACGTCGTGAGGTCAGCATCCGAGCGTCTCGTCCTCAGGACCGCCCAGCGGGACCTAGGCTTCACCCATGGCCGTCGACGAGACCGAACCCGCCGGGCTCACCGTGCGCCGTACCCGTTGGTCGCGAGCGGCATTGGGCGGCATCTTCGCCGTCGGCACCCTCGGGCTGGTGGTCTGGCACGTCAACCATCCCGACGCGCTGCCCACCGACGACCGTGTGGTGAATGCCAGCACACCGGTGGACGAGCCCGTCTACGTGGGCGTCGCACGCGGCGTCCAGGACCGCACGCTCCACCTCTCCGGCGTGAAGGTGCACGCCACCAGCAACACCGACGTGAGCATCACGCCCCTGCTCTGCCGCGGCGGGCGCATCGAGGCGACCACCGACCCCGCTGCGTTCTGCACCGACCTCGTCAACCCCGAGGGCGAGGCCTTCGGGGTCGACGACTCGATCGTCCTCCAGCTCACCAGCGACCAGCCCGCCGTCGCCGTCATCGACCGGGTGCGCCTGGGCTTCCGTGAGGGACTCCAGTGGGGGACGGCGCCCACCGGGTCGAGCGCCGTCGTACGGGTGCTGGCTCGCTGAGCCGGCTCAGTCCTGGTTGATGCGCCGCTCGAGGTCGTCGGCCCGCTCGGCCGCGTCGGTCAGCTCGAGCGAGTCGATCGCGTGGGTGCGGTGGAACCACGCCAGCGCGTCCTTGTCACGACCCGCTGCCAGGAGCGCGTCGGCGTAGGCGTACCGCAGCCGCACGACCCAGGGCTGGCGCGACTTGTTGTTGAGCGGAGCCAGCTCGAGCGTACGCAGGGCTGCGTCCAGCTGACCCAGGTCCCGTCGCGCGCCGGCCTCGACGAGGGTCATCTCGGCCTTGGCCTCGGGCGCGAAGTTGACGACCGAAGGGCTCTTGGCGAGCTTGAGCGCGTCCTCGGGCCGCCCCATCGCGCGATGGCAGTCGGCCATGATCGGCAGGTACGCCGTCGCGCCGTTCATCCGCTTCGCGGCACGCAGCTCGGCCAGCGCCTCGGCGTAGTGGCCGGCGGCGTAGGCCGCCTCCCCCGTCGCCTCTCGCACGACCGCGAGGCGCGGCGCGCGCGCCCGGGCCGCCAGCGTGTGCTGGTAGGCCACCTCGGGCTCGTCGTCGAGCAGGGCGCCGGCAGCGGCGAGGTGACGCGCCACGCGGGCTGCGAGCTTCTCGGGAAGCCCCTTCAGCTGCGCCGAGATCGCGCGGTCCAGCTCGCCACCGGTGATGTCGTCCGGGAGCGGCGGGCCGTCGTAGACCGACTGCTCGACGGTGCGGGGCACGTCGCGCTTGTCCTCAGGACGCTTCCAGTCGGTCCGGCGACCGCCGCCACCGCTGCGACCCTCGGACGAGCGACCACCGCCGCCACGGTTGTCGGACGACCGACCGGCACCGCGGCTGTCCGCGTTCCTACCACCCTTGGCCGGCGGCTTGCCGCCGCGCCCTTGGGGACGTCCCGTGTTGGAAGCGCCTCGCGCTCCCCGTCGTTCATCCGCCACGCTCTTCACCTTTGCTCTTGGACTGCATCAAACGTACCCCGAAATGAGTAGAGGCCACCCCGGAGGGGTGGCCTCTACCAAGTGTTGTCCGGCGGCGTCCTACTCTCCCACAACCTCGCGGTTGCAGTACCATCGGCGCTGACAGGCTTAACTTCCGGGTTCGGGATGGGACCGGGTGTTTCCCTGTCGCTATGGCCGCCGTAACTCTATGACCCCCGTG
>JBFJKO010000337.1:0-4029 GCA_041634935.1 Nocardioides sp. | reverse complement strand
CCCCCCCCCACGCCCGGCACGACCTGCCGCACGACCCCGGACCACGTCCGGGGTCGTGCGCGTTTTCTACCGAGCGGTGGAGTGCTCCGACGCCGGGCCCGCGCCGCGGCCTGACTTCCGGTCGACCTCGAACCGCACCGGGAGTGCGGAGAGGATCGGCATCCGGCTGATGGTGTCGACCGTGGTCTCGGTGCTCACGAGCTCCGAGACGCCCGCGAAGTCGCTGCCCCGCTCCCCACCGAGCAGGCTCCCGAAGCCGTGCGAGACCGAGACGACCCCGCGGCGGAGGGTGTCGTCGGCCGCGACCTGCACGTCGATGGCACCGTGCGCGGAGACCAGCCGGACGACCTCGCCGCCCTGCGCCCCCAGCTCGGCGAGGTCGTCGGGGTGCAGCGACGCCGGGTTGCTCGTGGCCGAGCGCGGCAGCTCGTGGCACATGCTGTTGTAGACCAACCCGTTGCGCCGGCACGTGAGCAGGTGCGTGAACGCCTCACCCCCGCCCCCGGTCGAGTCGTAGCCGAGGAGCGTGTCGATCTCGGCAGCGACCTCCTCACCGAACAGCTGGAAGCGGTCGTCCATGCCCTCGAACTTCGGCAGCACCTCGAGCCCCTCGAACTGCTCGAAGACGCGTCCGCCCTCGTGGCGCCGGATCTCGTCGAGGCCGACGCGGGTCGTGCCCTCGGGGTAGAGCAGGTCGAAGAAGCCACCGGCGTCCGGCAGGTCGTCGAGGTCGAGGAGCCCACCGGGCAGCTCGACCTTGGTCCCGAGACGGCGCGCCAGCTCGGCGAGGTAGATCCACTCCTCCCGTGCCTCGCCGGGCGGGGGGACGACGGCCTCGGCGAACTGCACGAAGGGCCGGTTGTAGAGGTAGTCGTTGTAGGCCGTCAGCTCGAGGCGCTCGAGGCCGTAGCTGGCCGGCAGGAAGTAGTCGGCCAGGGCCACGGTGTCGGTCTCGCGGACGTCGATGCAGACGAGCAGGTCCAGCGCCTCGAGGGCCTGGAGCGTCTTGGCGCGGTCGGGCCAGGACGTGACGGGGTTGCCGCCGACGACGACGAGGGCGCGCACCTGCCCCTCACCCGGGGTCAGGATCTCGTCGGCCAGGGTGCTGGTCGGCATCTCCTGGTAGACCTGCCGCGCGCCGTGCAGGCGCGAGCGGTGGGTGTTCTTGTCGGGGTTGAGCTTGTCGGGCAGGAAGTCGCGCGGCACCACCGCCGCCACCGACGGCAGGTCCGGCAGGAGCACCGGGAGGGTCTCATTGACCTCCCCGGCGCGGTTGAACCGACCACAGAGGACGTTGAGCGCTGCCATGAGGTGCTCGGCGAGGTTGCCGTGGGGCCCCATGTCGGGACCGGTGCCACTGCTGACCGTGCCCCGTCGGGCCGAGACGAAGAGGTCGACGGCCGTCTCGATGTCCGCGGCCTCCAGACCGGTGCGCTCGGCGACGTACTCGAGCGTGAACGGCTCGACCGCGACGCGAAGGTCGTCGACGCCGTCCACGAACTCCTCACAGAACGCCACGTCCTGGCGCCCGGAGTCGAGGACCAGCCGGATCATCCCGGCGAGCAGGGTGGCGTCCTCACCGGGCTTGATCTGCAGGTGCAGGTCGGCGAGGTTGGCGGTCTGCGTGCGCCGGGGGTCGACGACGATCAGCTTGAGACCGCGCTCCTTGGCCTCGCGGATCGCCTTGGGACGCCACCCGGGGGCGGCGCCGGGCACGTTGAGGCCCGAGACGACGACGTTGTTGCCCATCATGATCGACACGTCGGCGGACTCGAAGTCGTGCGTGCCGGCGGCCCACACCCCCACGCGGCCGGCCGCGATGACCTTCGCGGGCTGGTCGATGGTCAGCGAGGTGTACATCTGGTGCGAGCCGAGGCCGGCGAGCCAGGCGTGGGTCATCGGCAGCGGCGTGGTCTTGAACGTGGCGCCGTTGCCGGCGTAGATCGCGATCGACTCGGGGCCGTGCGCCTCACGGATCGCTGCCAGCCGCTCGGCGATCTCGTCGAGGGCCGCCTCGGTTGCCACCTCGCGCGTCCGGTCGCCGCGACCCGCCCGGGCCGAGGTGAGCCGGTTGGCGGCGGTGAGGAGGTGGTGGAACTGGCGACCCTTCGTGCAGCTGAACCCGCGGCTCATCGGGTGCTCGGCGTCCGGCACCATCTCGACGATGCGGTCGCCCTCGACACGGGCCTCGAACCCGCAGAACGCCGTACAGATCGTACAGAAGGTCTTGGTGGTGTGGCTCAACGCGTGACTCCTCGTCGCAGGTCCTCCTCGGGTCTCGCACCCTAGTGGCAACCGTCACACCTGAACAGGGGTCTTTAATTCGAGGTCAGTGCTCGTCGCGGTGTCGCAACCGCCACGGTCGTCCGTCGGGGTCGTGCGCGTAGGAGTAGGGCAGCGCGGCCACTGCGCGCTGGAGCGGGTTGAGCTCGGCGGCTCTCATCGAGCGGAGCCGCCCGCGAGGCCGAGGGCCCTGCTGCCCGCCGTCGTGCCAGGCGTCGAGACGTTCGGCGGAGGTCGCGAAGGCGGCGAACATGTCGACCGGGTCCTCGCAGTCCTGCATGGTCGAGAACGACTCGTCCAGCGTGCGCTCCAGGTGCTCGGCGGCCAGGGTCAGACGCAGGCGACGTGCGTAGTCGCCGGACCGGTCGAGCACCACCGCGGAGAGCTCGGAGTCGTGGGTCCAGGAGCGTCGGTTGAAGTTGTCGGAGCCGATCGTGGCCCACGTGTCGTCCACGACGCAGGCCTTGGCGTGCACGTAGATCGGCGTGCCGGCACCGTTCTCGAGCCCATACAGCCTCACCCGGTCGGGCGCGGTCCGCAGGAGGTGCCGCAGGGCTCGACGCCGTCCCTCGAGCTGCGGCCACCGACCGAGGGCGCCCTCGAGGTCGGGGTGGAGCGGGGTGACGGCGACGATGTGGAGGCCCGGGTGGCGCTCCAGCGCCTGACCGAACATCTCCCCGACGTGGCGGCCCCACAGGAACTGGTCCTCGACGTAGATCAGCCGCTTCGCCTGCCGGACGACCTTGGTGTAGCCACGTGCGACGCTGCGCTCCCCGCCGGGGGCGAAGGGGTAGTCGCGCCTCGCCGTGAGCTGCGGGTAGGTCCGCAGGAGCTGCACGACGTGCGTGCCGCCGGGCACCGCCGGCGGTGGCGGGAGCTGGCTGGGCAGCGCCGTGGGGGTCGGGCCCTGCGGCGAGCCACCGCGCAGACGACCCAGCCATCGCCCGGAGGTGCCGTCGAGGGCGGAGGGGTCCTCCCAGCGCTCCCGGAAGACCGTCTCCACGTCGTGGACCGCCGGGCCGGCGATCTCGGCCTGGACGTCGTGCCAGGGCGGCGTCGCGCCGTACTCGGCGGCGAGGTCGTAGGCCTGGGGGTCCCCGAGGTGCTCGGCGTCGTCGCGGCGCGAGTGGCACAGGTCGAGACCGCCCACGAACGCCACGTCGCGCGCGGGCTCGTCGCGGTGGCGGATCACGACGAGCTTCTGGTGGTGCGACCCACGGGGACGCACCCGCAGGTCGAGCCAGGCCTCGACTCCCCGCGCTCTCAGCCGCTCGCTGAACTCCTCGTTGTCGCCCATGTCGCCCGCCGCGGCGGCGGGCCGCGAGTGCCAGACGAGACCCCGCACGTCGACCCCGCGCGCCGCTGCCCGACCGAGCACGGCCAGGACCTCGCTCCCGGGCTCGCCGGTGAGCCGCTCGTCGGCGTCGCCCTGCCAGTCGGCGAACAGCACGAGGTCACCGGCCCCGGTGGCCTCCAGGCACTCGTGCAACCGGGCGAAGTACACCGCCCCGTGGATCAGGGGCCGGACCCGGTTGCCCTCCGTCCAGGCCTGGCCCGGGTGTGCGTCGTCGACGCGGGTCCGGTCGTTGCCGCGCTCCGAGGTCGTCAGCAACCAGGCGGTGGGGTCGTCCGGGGAGGTGTCGTCCTGCTCGGTCACTCCCCCACCCTGCCCGATCGAGCCCGGCGCTGCGACCGCGCACCCCAGAAAGAGCGAGAACCGCCCCGGGTCAGCTGACCCGGGGCGGT
>JBFJKO010000336.1:0-4035 GCA_041634935.1 Nocardioides sp. | reverse complement strand
GGCGGCGGCCGCGGCACGCCGACCGCGACGCCGCGGCCCCGGGACCAGTACTGGCCCTGGGACACCGGCACCGGCACCGACCTGGGAGCCGGTCTCGTCGACGGCCGCGGGCTGTCGAGCAGCACGGTCCTGCCGGTGATCGAGGACGACCGCGTGCCGGGCCGCTCGTGGTTCCGTCTCGGCGCGATGCTCTCGGTCGTGGTGCTCCTGGTGGTCGCGGTGCTGGTCGCCGTCAGCCTCAACCAGGGGCCGGCCGGCTCCGACGACCCCGACGGAGCCGACCCCACGGACTCCTCCGGGAGCGAGGCCGTCGAGGGGAGCCCGCTCGACGGGGTCACCGCCCGGGCCTTCGACCCGCTCGGCACCGACGGCGACGAGAACGACGACGAGGCCCCGTTCGCGGTCGACGGCGACGAGGCGACCTCGTGGCCCACGCAGAGCTACAACGACCAGCTCGGCCCCCCGCCCACCGGCCTCAAGACCGGTGTCGGCCTCGCTCTCGACCTCGGAGGCGAGCAGACGGTCACCGCGGTCGACGTCACCCTCGTCGGCTCGCCGACGCGGCTGGCGCTCTACCTCTTCGACGAGGACCCCACGAGCGTCGCCGACGCCGGCCCCGTGGCGCGCGCCCGCGCTCGTCGTACGTCGGCCACGCTGCGCCTCGACGAGCCGACGACCGCGTCGTACGCCGTGGTGTGGCTGACCTCGCTGCCCGCGGAGGGCTCGCTGTTCCGCGGCCGGGTCGCCGAGGTGGTCGTGCAGGCGGCGCCTCGTCCATGACGACCCCCGAGGGCGAACGGTCCGACGCTGCGCTGCTGGCCGCCCACGTGGCGGGCGACCACGAGGCGTTCGGTGAGCTGTTCGCCCGTCACCGGGACCGGCTCTGGGCCGTCGCCCTGCGCACGATGAGCAACCCCGACGATGCCGCCGACGGACTGCAGGACGGCATGGTCGCCGCCTACCGCCGCGCCGCCTCCTACCGCGGAGAGGCCCAGGTGACGACCTGGCTGCACCGGGTCGTCGTGAACGCCTGCCTCGACCGGCTCCGTGCGATGAAGGTCCGCCGCGCCGAGCCGCTGCCCGACGACCTCGAGGAGTACGGCAGGCGTGGCTCCCTGTCCACGTCGATCACCTCGGCCGCCACTGGCTCCGAGGAGCACGACGACCCTGCCGACGCCAGCGTCCGGTCCGAGCAGCGCCGCCAGGTCGGCAAGGCGCTCGCCACCCTCCCGCCCGACCAGCGGGCTGCGATCGTCCTCGTCGACCTCGAGGGCTACCCCGTCGCCGAGGCTGCCGAGATCCTCGGGTGCGCCGTCGGCACCGTGAAGTCCCGGTGCTCGCGGGGTCGGCGCAGGCTGGCCGTGCTGCTCTCCGACCTGCTCTCCGACGACACCGAGCACCCCTCGCCGCGGTCGCCGGGGAACCAGCCCGGCGGCGGCGCCGTCCTATCCCCGAACCCACCGCGGGGTCCTCCGGACACGGCCGCTCACTGACCGCGTCCTCAGGGGGTCACAGATCCCCCGTCCGGCTTCAGCAGTCCCGCGCCGTCCCTAGCACTCCCGGGCCTGCGGGAGCCGGGCACCCGCGGTCCTGTCCCCGTACCGCCAGTTGAGAGAGTGACGTCCTGATGTCCGACCACGATCCCGAGGTGACGCCCGAGCAGGAGGCGCGCCTGCGCCGGCTGCTCGCCGGGGCGCGCCACGCGGAACCGGTGCCGGACGACGTCGCGGCGCGGCTCGACCGCGTGCTGGCGCAGCTCTCGGCCGAGGAGCGCGACCCCGAGGCCCACCGCCCCGTCGTCGACCTCGCTGCCCGTCGCCGCCGTCGCGTCCGCAGCCAGCACGTCGCGGCCGCCGCCGTCGTGGTGGTCGGGGTGGGCGTCGGACAGGTGGTCCCCACCGGATCCGGGGGCGATGCCTCCGAGTCGGCGAGCACCGCCGGGTCCGCCGGGCCCGAGGAGGCCGACGACCTCGCAGGGGCCGAGGGCACGGAGGAGTCCGCCGGGGCGTCGTCCGACCTCACGCGGTCGACCGACTCCTTCGGGCCCAGCGAGTCCGACGCGGCCCCGTTCGCGACGCTCGAGCCCGCGCCGACCTATGCCAAGGGCTCGCCGCGTCCTCCGGTGCGGCTGACCGAGGAGGCGTTCGCCAAGCAGGCGCTGCGCTTCCGCACGCGTCCCGGCGTGCGCTCCCGTCCCACGTCCGTGGTCCCGGGAGAGGCCCTGAGCCGCTCGGAGACGTTCGTCTGCGACACCGCCGACTGGGGCTCGGGACGTCTCCTCGCGGCCCTGTACGACGGCGTCCCCGCGGTGCTGGCCTACCGCCCGGTCACCGGCGAGACCCAGACGGCCGACCTGCTGCGCTGCGGCACCGGTGAGATCCTGCGCTCGACCGTGCTCCCGCTGGGCGACTGACCGGTCGCGGAGGGCGCGGAGCACGCCGACCGTGAGGCCCGGGAATCCTTCGGCCCTAGGATCGGTTCCGTCAGGGTAGGCGCTGCAGGCGCCCGTCCACTGCGAGATCCGCCCCCATTGAGGAGTTGCATCACCCCATGTCCGAGACCCGCAACGTGATCATCATCGGCTCTGGCCCCTCGGGGTACACCGCAGCGGTCTACGCCGCCCGGGCCAGCCTCGAGCCGCTCGTCTTCGAGGGCTCGGTCACCGCCGGCGGCGCGCTGATGAACACCACCGAGGTGGAGAACTTCCCCGGCTTCCGCGACGGCATCATGGGCCCTGCCCTGATGGACGAGATGCGAGCTCAGTCCGAGCGCTTCGGGGCCGAGCTGATCGCCGACGACGTCGTCGAGGTCGACCTCACCGGTGACCTCAAGGTCGTCAAGACCGCCACCGACACCTACACCGCCCGCGCGGTGATCCTGGCCACCGGCTCGGGCTACCGCAAGCTCGGGCTCCCCAACGAGGACGAGCTCTCCGGACGCGGCGTGTCGTGGTGCGCGACCTGCGACGGGTTCTTCTTCCGCGACCAGCACATCGCCGTGGTGGGCGGAGGTGACTCCGCCGTCGAGGAGGCGACCTTCCTGTCCCGCTTCGGCTCGAAGGTCTCCCTGATCGTGCGTCGCGACGAGCTGCGCGCCTCCAAGATCATGCAGGAGCGGGCGCTGGCCGACCCCAAGATCGACATCCTGTGGAACTCCGCGGTCGACTCGATCAACGGCACCGAGAGCCTGGAGTCGCTGACCATCAAGGACACCGTCACCGGCGAGACCCGCGACCTCGACGCGACCGGGTTGTTCATCGCCATCGGCCACGACCCCCGCTCGGAGCTGCTGAAGGGCCAGGTCGACCTCGACGAGAACGGCTACGTCCTCGTGCAGGACCACCCGGCCACCGCCACCAACCTGCGCGGTGTCTTCGCTGCCGGCGACCTCGTCGACCACCACTACCGCCAGGCCATCACCGCGGCCGGCACCGGCTGCGCCGCGGCCCTCGATGCCGAGCGGTTCCTCGCCGACCTCGACCACGAGGCCGCCACGGCGGTCTCGACGGGCAACGGCACCGTCGCCGGTGCCGGCGTCGGCGCCGGCGTCTGACCCACCCCGATCCCGCCCGTGCGAGGGAACAACCTCCCCCGCGCGGGCGTTCACACCAGACTGGCGCTCGTGGCCACCGGCCAAGGATCGTCATCCACACTTCGTAGTCCCAGGAAGGACACCCCATGGGCAACATCGCAGCCGTGACCGACGCCGAGTTCGACGCACAGGTCCTCAAGTCCGAGAAGCCGGTCCTCGTGGACTTCTGGGCCGAGTGGTGCGGACCGTGCCGCCAGGTCGCACCGATCCTCGACGAGCTCGCCGGTGCGCACGGCGAGAAGGTGAAGTTCTTGAAGATGAACGTCGACGAGAACCCCGTCACCCCGTCGTCCTACCGGGTCACCGGCATCCCGACGATCAACGTCTACCAGGGCGGCGAGGTCGTCAAGACCATCGTCGGAGCCCGCCCCAAGGCCGCGATCCTCAAGGAGCTCGCCGACTTCATCTGAGTCGACGCACCACGTTTCACGTAGAACATCTGGG
>JBFJKO010000335.1:0-4053 GCA_041634935.1 Nocardioides sp. | reverse complement strand
GCGAACTCGAGCTCGACGGGGGTCTCGCGACCGAAGATCTCGACGAGGGCCTTGACGCGCTGCGACTCGGCGTTGATCTCGGTGATCGTGGCGTGCAGCGTGGCGAACGGGCCGTCGACGACCATGACGGAGTCGGAGATGTCGAAGTCGGCGACCTCGATCTGCTTCTTCGTCGTGGCGGTGCCGCCGGAGGGCGAGGGCGTGCCGGCGGCGGCCGCGGCGACCTCGGCGGCGGCCTGGACCTCGGGGGCGAGCATGTTCTCGACCTCGGTCATGCTCAGCGGCACGGGCTGGTGGCTGTTGCCGACGAAGCCGGTCACCGAGGGCGTGTGGCGCACGGCCGACCACGACTCGTCGGTGAGGTCCATGCGGACGAGGACGTAGCCGGGCAGCGACGGCTTCTTGCGCGTGCGGCGCTGGCCGTTCTTGATCTCGACGATGTCCTCGATGGGGACCACGATCTCGTGGATGTAGTCCTCCATGTTGAGCGAGACGATCCGGTTCTCGAGGTTCGACTTCACCCGGTTCTCCATGCCGGAGTAGGTGTGCACGACGAACCAGTCACCGGGCTTGGCCCACAGCTCGCGGCGGAAGGCCTCGAGCGGGTCCTCGTCGGCGATCTCGGCGTCGGCGTCGAGCTCGGCGCCGCCCTCGGCCTCGGTGTCGAGCACGTCGACGACGTCGGTCGTCTCGGCGACGGCCTCGTCGGCGAGGTCGCCCTCGGTCTCGACGATCTCCTCGACCGGGTCGGCGGTCGGGTCGGCCTCGACGGCGTCGTCGATCGGGTCGTCGTCGATCTCGGCCGCGACGGGGTCGGTGCCCTCAGCAGCGCCCTCGGTGGCCTCGACGACGTCGTCGACCATCTCCGGGGACTCCGGGGTCTCGGTGGACTCGGGGTACTGCTCAGACACGTGTTGCTCCATCGCTTGCTGTAAGGGGGAAACGGCTTGCCGGACCGGGTGCGTCGGGCTGCTGGGCCCGTCGCGAGCGCCGGTCAGATGTTGTCGCCACCCGCGAAGATCGCGAAGGCGAGCTTGCCGAAGCCCAGGTCGAGACCGGAGACGATCGACATCATCACGATCACGAAGAACATGACGACGAAGAAGTAGGTGACGAGCTGCTCCTGGGTCGGGTAGACCACCTTGCGGAGCTCGGCGACCACCTGACGGTAGAACGTCGGGAGACTCGTGCGCTTCGGCGCGTCACCGGACCTGTCGTCCCGGTCACCGCGTACCGCGCTGCTGTCCGACACGCCATTCACCTCTCGGTCGTTGTGTGGTGCTGCTGACAAGATTTCGTGCAGGGCACGAGGGACTTGAACCCCCAACCTTCGGTTTTGGAGACCGATGCTCTGCCAGTTGAGCTAGTGCCCTTCGTCGATCTCTCCACCCTCCGCCCGGCGTCTCGCGACAGGCACGAGGGCACGACAAAGCATGGGGAAGATCCACCAATCGAGGAGTCTACGACCAAGAGGAAGCGCAGGTCCAAAACGCACCCCCGTTCGCGCTCACGGACCCGGCCCTACGATGAGCCCGATGAGGGACCTGCACACGCTGCCGAAGGCGCACCTGCACCTGCACTTCACCGGATCGATGCGTCACGAGACGCTGCTCGAGCTCGCCGAGCGCGACCACGTCTCGCTGCCCGACTCCCTCGTCAGCCAGTGGCCGCCGCACCTGAGCGCCGCCGACGAGAAGGGCTGGTTCCGCTTCCAGCGGCTCTACGACGTCGCGCGCTCGGTCCTGCGCACCGAGGACGACGTCCGGCGGCTCGTGCTCGAGGCGGCGCAGGACGACGTGCGCGACGGCGGCCGGTGGCTGGAGCTCCAGGTCGACCCCAGCGGCTACGCGGCCCGGTTCGGGGGCATCACCGCGTTCACCGACCTGGTGCTGGACGCCGTCGCGGACGCCTCGGACCGCACGGGCCTGGGCATCGGCGTCGTGATCGCGGCCAACCGCACGCGGCACCCGCTCGACGCCCGCACGCTCGCCCGGCTCGCGGCGCAGTACGCCGGGCGCGGGGTGGTCGGGTTCGGACTCTCCAACGACGAGCGGCGCGGCAGCACCGCCGACTTCTCCGGGGCCTTCTCGATCGCCGAGCGGGCCGGCCTCGCGCTGCTGCCGCACGGTGGCGAGCTGCGCGGCCCCGAGCACGTGCAGGTCTGCCTCGACGAGCTGCGACCGACCCGGCTCGGCCACGGGGTCCGCTCCGCCGAGGACCCCGACCTGCTCAAGCGCGTCGTCGACGCGGGGATCGCCCTCGAGGTCTGCCCGGTCTCCAACGTGGCGCTCGGCGTCTACACCGACCTCACGTCGGTGCCGCTCCCGACGCTGCTCGAGGCCGGCGCGACCGTCGCGCTGGGCGCCGACGACCCGTTGCTCTTCGGCTCCCGGCTGGCAGGCCAGTACGCGACGATGCGCGCCGCTCACGAGCTGACCGACGAGACGCTGGCCGAGCTGGCCCGGATGTCGTTGCGCGCCTCGCAGGCGCCGTCCGCGCTGCGTGAGAGCGCGCTCGCCGAGGTCGACGCCTGGCTGGCGGCGCCGCCCGAGTGAGGCCGCCTAGAGCTCGCAGCCGACGAGCACCGGCTCGTTGACGAGCCTGATGCCGTACGCCGCCTCGACGCCGTCGCGCACCGTGCGGGCCAGGCTCAGCAGCTCGTCGGTGGTGGCGCCGCCGCGGTTGGTGACCGCGAGCGTGTGCTTGGTCGACAGCGAGACCCGCGTGCCCGCGAGCGGCGCGACGTAGCCCTTGGCGAAGCCGGCGTGATCGATCAGCCAGGCGGCGCTGGTCTTGACGAGGTCGTCACCGACCGGCCAGGCGGGCGCCCCCTCGGGCACCTGGGTCACGGGCACGACCGGGTTGGTGAAGAACGAGCCGGCACTCCACGTGTCGTGGTCGTCGGCGTCGAGCACCATGCCCTTGCCGCCACGAAGGCCGAGCACCGCCGACCGGACCTCGGCGAGCGGCGCCCGCTCCCCCACCTCGACGCCCAGCGTGCGCGCCAGCTCGGCGTACTGCACGGGGGCCGAGAGCGTGCCCTGGCGCAGCTGGAAGGTCACGTCGAGGACGACGTAGCGGCCGGGCTCGGCCTTGAAGCGCGAGTGGCGGTAGCCGAAGCCGCAGTCGGCAGCGGCGATCGTGCGCTGGCGACGGTCGTGACGGTCCCACACGCGCACCCGGGCGATCGTCTGGGCGACCTCCTGGCCGTAGGCGCCGACGTTCTGGATCGGGGTGGCCCCGGTCGACCCGGGGATGCCCGAGAGCGCCTCCAGCCCGACCCAGCCGCGCTCGACCGCGACGGCCACGACGTCGTCCCAGACCTCGCCGGCGGCCACCGTGACGAGCGCGCCGCCGCACCCGGGCTCGTCGTCGCCGTCGACGTCGGCGGTGATGCCGGACGTCGCGACCGCGACGACCGTGCCGTCGAAGCCGTCGTCGGCGACCACCAGGTTGCTGCCACCGCCGAGCACGAGCAGGGGCTCACCCGCGTCGTCCGCGGCACGGACCGCCGCCACCACCTCCTCGTCGGTCGAGGCGACCACGAAGCGTCGGGCCGCACCTCCCAGGCGCAGGGTCGTGTGGTCGGCCAGCCGGACCGGGTCGTGCTCAGCCACGGAGCCGCGCCTGGGCACCGCGGGGTCCGAACACCTTCGCGCCGTCGCAGAGGACCTCGACCGAGACGACGGAGCCCTCCCCCTCGGCGCCGGGTCGGGAGGTCGCGTTCATCGTCACCTCGGCGCCCTCGGCCGGCACGACGACCGGCTTGACGAACTTGCCGCCGAGCTCGACGACGTCGGCCTGCGGCACTCCGCACTCCGCGAGGTAGCGGCCCACGAGGGCGAGGGTGAACATGCCGTGGGCGATGACGCCCGGGAGACCGACGCTCCGGGCGACGTCCTCGTCCTGATGGATCGGGTTGTGGTCACCGCTCGCGGCGGCGTAGGCGACCAGGTCGGCGCGGGTGACCGAGTAGGTCTTCGGCTCGAAGGTCATCACTCCTCGCCTCCCCGGTGGACGAGCGTCGCGGTGCCGGTGCACACCAGGGCGCCG
>JBFJKO010000334.1:0-4060 GCA_041634935.1 Nocardioides sp. | reverse complement strand
GAACGTCATCCAGGCGTCGACCTCGCCGCCGTCCCTGCCCTGCAGCCGCACGACCTGGGTCACCACGCACTCGAAGCTCACCGGCGACGCCGCCACCCGCGGTGGCCTCACCACCGTCGACTCGGCCGGCTCGAGACCAGAACGCTCCCACTCGTCGACGCGCTGGGCCGTCGCGGTCTGGTTCATCGCCTCGGCGAGGTCACGGGTGACGAGGTTCCACACGAACTCGCCGGTCGCCTCCAGGTTGGTGACGGTGTCCTTGTGGCCGATGCTCGAGAACCCGACGATGGGCGGGGTGTAGTTGAAGGCGTTGAAGAAGCTGTACGGCGCCAGGTTGCGGCTGCCGTCGGCGCCCAGGCTGCTGATCCACCCGATCGGGCGTGGCCCGACGATCGCGTTGAACGGGTCGTGCGGCAGGCCGTGTCCCTCGGACGGGCGGTAGAAGTGCGTCACGCGGCCCATCGTGGCAGGTGCTGCCTCAGAGGACCCCGCGTCCCTTGCGACGCTCGAAGACCAGCTGGGTCTCGGTGGACCGCACGACGGGATGCACGGTCACGTGCTCGAGCACCAGGTCGCGCAGCGCCTCGGGGTCGGCGACGGCCACGAGCAGGTGGAAGTCGTCCTCCCCCGCTACGTGCAACGCCTGGAGCACTCCCGGCACCTCCACCAGCGAGTCGTAGAGACGCGTGACGTGCTGGTGGTCGTGGCTGCCGAGTCGGACCTTGATGACCGCCTGCAGCGGGAAGCCGAGCGCCGCGACCTGCACCTGCACGCTCGTGCCGATGATCACCCCGCGGTCGCGCAGCGAACGCACCCGGTAGGCGCAGGTCGACTCCGCGACGCCCAGGCGCGCGGCCAACGCCTTGTTGGTGAGCCTGCCGTCGGCGCCCAGCGCCCGCAGGATCTCGAGGTCCAGCTCGTCGAGCGCAACCGGTGCTGGTCGTTGTGATCCGGACAACATCTCCCCCTATCCAAGCCCCATAGGCTGCTGATCCTGCAGATCAACCGGTCATTGGTAACGTCTTCGACAAGTCAAGGATCTGATAGTTGCACCATCACCGACAATAGCGGCATGTGCCCTACTCTGCGACCCGACTCGATCGCCGTGCACTGCGGCCGTGACGACCTCACCGGCCTGGGCGTGCACGCGCTGCCCCTGGACCTGTCCTCGACCAACCCGCTGCCCGACCTCGAGACCGGCGGCGAGTCCTACGAGTCGATGGCGACCGGCGGGCACCCGACCGAGGGCGGCCACGTCTACCAGCGGCTGTGGAACCCCACGGTCGCCCGCTTCGAGACCGCGCTCGCGACCCTCGAGCACGCCGCGGAGTCGGTGGCCTTCGCCTCGGGCATGGCCGCGATGACCGCCGCGGTGCTCTCGCGCACGATGCTGACCGGCAAGCGCCACGTGGTCGCCGTCCGCCCGATGTACGGCGGCACCGACCACCTGCTCTCCACCGGCCTGCTCGGCACCGAGGTGAGCTGGTGCACCGAGGACGAGATCGCGGCCACCGTGCGCCCAGACACCGCCCTGGTGCTCGTCGAGACCCCGGCCAACCCGACGCTGGAGCTGCTCGACGTCCGCGCCGCCGTGGCCGCTGCCGGCGACGTGCCGGTCCTGGTCGACAACACCTTCGCCACCCCGGTGCTGCAGAACCCCCTCGACCTCGGCGCGGCGATGGCGCTGCACAGCGCCACCAAGTACCTCGGCGGGCACGGCGACGTCGTCGGCGGCGTCATCGCCTGCGACGAGCAGACCGCGTCGGCGCTGCGCCAGGTGCGCGCCGTCACCGGTGGACTGCTGCACCCCCTCGGGGCCTACCTGCTGCACCGTGGCCTGGCGACCCTGCCGCTGCGCGTCCGCGCCCAGCAGGACGGCGCCCGCCGCCTGGTCTCGTGGCTGCAGGAGCAGGACGAGGTGGCGCAGGTGCACTACCCCGGTCTCGACGGCGACCCCCGCGGACTCATCGGCACCCAGATGCGCGGCACCGGCGCGATGGTCGCGCTCACCCTGCGCGGCGGGTACGACGCCGCCGCGCGACTGACCTCGTCGGTCGGCCTGTTCACCCACGCCGTCTCCCTCGGCGGCGTCGACTCGCTGATCCAGCACCCCGCGGCCCTGACCCACCGCCCCGTCGCCGCGCACGCGCGCCCCGACGCCGGCGTCGTACGGCTCTCGGTGGGGCTGGAGGACCCGCTCGACCTGATCGACGACCTCGCGGCCGGGCTGTCCCGGTGCGCCACGACCGGCGACACCCGCCGCCCCGTCGGCGTCTGATCGCAGACGCTCGGGACCAGGTCGTCGGTCGGGCGCCGGGTGCCCGGATGGTGCCGACACGTCGTACTTCTCAGGGGTTTCCTGACGTTCTCAGGGGCTGCAACCCCTGAGAACGTCAGGGATCCCCGGATCTCCGGGGATTCCTGCACCCACACCGCCCACGGGTATGGCGGTGCCTTGTGCGGAGCGCCCAGGAGCGATTGGACGGTCCCTGCTGGTGGCGACTACCTACCGCCGAGTTAGATGGGAGTCACACCCCGGCACGCGCTCCGCGTGTGACCCAGCACCTAGCCAGCACCTAGCCAGGAGGCACCGCCATGCAGCTCCAGCTGTCGCCCGAGGACGAGAAGTTCCGCGAAGAGATGCGCACGTTCTTCACCACCGAGGTCTCCGAGGAGATCCGGACCACGGTGGCGGAGGGACGTGAGCTGACCAAGGAGCAGATCGTCGAGGCCCAGCAGACGCTCAACAAGGCCGGCCTGGCCGTCCCGCACTGGCCCGAGGAGTACGGCGGCCGCGGCTGGACCGAGCTGCAGCGCCACATCTGGAACGAGGAGATGCAGGCGGCGAGCGTGCCGATCCCGCTGGCCTTCAACGCCTCGATGATCGGACCGGTCATCGCGCAGTTCGGGTCGAAGGAGCAGAAGGACGAGTTCCTCCCCAAGACCGCCAACCTCGACATCTGGTGGAGCCAGGGCTTCTCCGAGCCCGACGCCGGCTCCGACCTCGCCAGCCTGCGCACGACCGCGGTCAAGGACGGCGACCACTACGTCGTCAACGGCCAGAAGACCTGGACGACGCTGGGCCAGCACGGCGACTGGATCTTCACCCTCGTGCGCACCGACCCGGACGTGAAGAAGCAGGCCGGCATCTCGATGCTCCTGATCGACATGAAGTCCGAGGGGCTCGAGGTGCGCCCGATCGAGCTGATCGACGGCGGCCACGAGGTCAACGAGGTCTGGTTCACCGACGTGCGCGTGCCCGTCGCCAACCTCGTCGGTGAGGAGAACAGCGGCTGGACGCAGGCCAAGTTCCTGCTCGGCAACGAGCGCGTGGGCGTCGCCCCCGTCGGCTCGACCAAGCGCGTCCTGGCCCGCGCCAAGGAGCTCGGCGCCGACATCATCAAGGACGACCCCCTGCTGCGTGCGCGCATCGTCGAGCTCGAGAACGAGCTGCTCGCCCTCGAGCTGACCGCGCTGCGCGTGGTGGCCCACTCCGAGGGTGGCGAGCCGCACCCGGCGTCCAGCGTCCTCAAGCTCAAGGGCACCGAGCTCCAGCAGGCCGTCAGCGAGCTCGTCGTCGACCTCGGCGGTCCCGACACGCTCGCCTCGGGCGAGGCCGGCGACACCGCGTCCTGGTACCGCCGCGCGACGCCGACCTACCTCAACCTCCGCAAGGCCTCGATCTACGGCGGGTCCAACGAGGTCCAGCGCCAGATCATCAGCCGCACCATCCTCGGCCTCTGAGCCGGCCCTTCAGAGACCACACAGGACAGGAAGAGAACAACCATGGACTTCACCTATGACGACGAGCAGGACGCTCTCCGCGACGCTGTGCGCGGCCTGATCGGCAAGGCCTACAACGACTACGAGACGCGCCGCCAGACCACCAAGACCGACCCGGGCTTCGACGAGAAGGTCTGGGGCCAGCTCGCCGAGATGGGCCTGCTCGGCCTCCCCTTCAGCGAGGAGGACGGCGGCGTCGGTGCCGGTCCCGTCGAGATCGGCATCGTGTGCCAGGAGCTCCTCGGCGCCCTCTCCGCCGGCGAGTCGGTGCTCGCCT
>JBFJKO010000333.1:0-4064 GCA_041634935.1 Nocardioides sp. | reverse complement strand
TACCGCACCGAGGAGGCCAAGTACGACGCCGTCGTCGACGACATCGTCGAGCGCAACGCCAAGGGCCAGCCGGTGCTGGTCGGCACGGTGTCGGTCGAGAAGTCGCAGCACCTCTCCCAGAAGCTCACCGCTCGCGGGGTCGCCCACAGCGTCCTGAACGCGAAGGTGCACGCCGACGAGGCCAAGATCGTCGCGCTCGCCGGTCACAAGGGAGCCGTGACGGTGGCGACCAACATGGCCGGTCGAGGCACCGACATCACCCTCGGCGGGTCGGTGGAGTTCCTCGCCGACGCCGAGCTGCGCAAGCAGGGCCTCGAGCCCGCCGGCGAGACCGCGGAGCAGTACGAGGCCGAGTGGCCGGGGATGATCGAGCGGATCAAGGCCCAGGTCAGCGCGGAGCACGACGAGGTGCGCGAGCTCGGCGGTCTCTACGTCGTCGGCACCGAGCGGCACGAGTCGCGCCGTATCGACAACCAGCTGCGCGGCCGTTCCGGTCGCCAGGGTGACCCGGGGGAGTCGCGGTTCTACCTCTCCCTCGAGGACGAGCTGATGCGGCTGTTCAAGTCCGACTGGGTCGACCGGGTCCTGACGATGCTCAAGATCCCCGACGACGTCCCCATCGAGAACAAGCGGGTCACCAGCGCGATCGCCAATGCCCAGGGGCAGGTCGAGTCGCAGAACTTCGAGTCCCGCAAGAACGTTCTCAAGTACGACGACGTCATGGACCGCCAGCGTCAGGTCGTCTACGCCGAGCGCCGCGAGGTGCTCGAGGGCGCCGACATCGAGGCCCAGATCCGTACGTTCATCAACGACGTCGTCGTCGGCTACGTCACCGGCGCGACCATGGACTTCGCCGAGGAGTGGGACCTCGAGCAGCTCTGGACCGACCTCGGTCAGGTCTACCCGATCGGTGTCGACCTCGAGGCCCTGCTGCGCGAGGCCGGCGGCAAGGTGAACCTCGACAAGGACGAGCTGATCGAGAAGCTCCAGGCCGACGCCCAGGCGGCCTACGACCGCCGCGAGGAGGAGGTGGGCGAGGAGGTCGCGCGCGAGCTCGAGCGACGCGTGCTCCTCTCGGTGCTCGACCGCAAGTGGCGCGAGCACCTCTACGAGATGGACTACCTGCGCGAGGGCATCTACCTGCGCGCCTACTCCCAGCGCGACCCGCTGGTGGAGTACCAGCGCGAGGGCTTCGAGATGTTCGCCACGATGATGGACGGCATCAAGGAGGAGGCAGTCGGCTTCCTGTTCAACCTCGAGGTCCAGGTCGAGGAGGACGACGACGAGGGCGAGGTCGAGGAGGCCTACGAGCCGCTGATGCAGCCCGAGGGCAGCGCCCAGCGTCCCGCCGCGCCTCAGATCCGTGCGAAGGGGCTCCAGGCTCCGGCCCCGGTCGGCAACCTGTCCTACTCCGCGCCCTCCGAGGACGGGGAGGTCGAGGTCAAGGCCGTCGAGCAGGAGGACGAGTTCGCCGACGTGGGTCGCAACCAGAAGTGCCCCTGTGGGTCGGGCAAGAAGTTCAAGCAGTGCCACGGCGCCCCTGGCGGGCCCACCGGCCTGACTGCGCGCGCCAACGGGTAGCGCGACGTGGTGGACCTCCGGCGACCGGCGCCTCGCCGGGGGTCGCGGAAGGCCGCCCTGGTGCTCGCCGGGGCGGTCTCGCTCGCGCTGCTCGCGGCGCCGGGGACGACGTCCCCGGGTGCCGCGTCGGTGCCGCGGACCCCGGCGTCCGACGTCGTGCGTGCGGCTGTCGACGCCCCCAACATCGTCCTGATCAGCACCGACGACCAGACCGCCTACGACCTGGAGTGGATGCCGTTCACCCGCGAGCTCCTCGGGGGCCGGGGCGTGACCTTCTCGGCAGGGCTCTCGCCGCACTCGTTGTGCTGCCCCGCACGCGCGTCGATGATCACCGGGCAGTACGGGCAGAACAACGGCGTCCACCACAACAGCGGCCCGCGGGGCGGCTACAAGGCGCTCGTCGATCCGGACAACACGGTCGGGCGGTGGCTCCAGCGCGCGGGCTACCGGACCGCGATGGTGGGCAAGTACCTCAACGGGATGAGCGTCTCCACCGAGCGCCCTGAGGGCTGGGACCGCTGGAACCCGTTCGCCGGGACCACCGACTTCACGACCACGACCTTCGTCAACGACGGCGACCCGGTCGTGCGCGAGGGCTACGTCGACGACGTGACCAACGCCTACGCCCGCGACTACGTCGAGGAGCTCAGCGGCGAGCAGCCGTTCTTCCTGTGGGTCTCCAACTACGCCCCGCACCGGGCGCAGTACCGCGAGCACTGGGAGGAGTACGCCTATCCCGCTCCCCGGCACCAGCGGCTCTTCCGCGACGTCCGGCTGCCGGCGCGCGACAAGCGCTCGTTCAACGAGAAGCGTGTCTCCGACCAGCCGGCCCAGTCGCAGCGCCCGAAGGTCGACGTGCAGGAGATGCAGACCCGGTTCAGCACCCGGATCGAGTCGCTCCAGGCCGCCGACGAGGGCGTGCGCGACCTCGTGGCCACGCTCGAGGCCACCGGCGAGCTCGACTCGACCTACCTCTTCTTCGTCTCCGACAACGGCTACCTGCTCGGCGAGCACCGGCTCACGCACAAGAACTACATCTACCGCGAGGCGATGGAGATCCCGTTCGTCGTGCGGACGCCCCAGGCCACGGGGGCTCGCCGCTCCCGCGTCCCGGTCACGCTGACCGACCTGGCGCCGACGATCGCCGACCTCGCCGGGGCGACGCCCGAGCGTGTCGTCGACGGCGTCTCCTTCGCCCCGCTGCTGCGGGGCGAGACCACGGCCTGGCGCGACACCCAGCTGATCCAGACCGGGCGCTCCGCGGCCGCTCGTGACAGCTGGAAGATCCGCGGTGTCCGCACGAGTCGCTACACCTACGGCCGCGACGTGACCAACGGGTTCGAGCAGCTCTACGACCGTCGCACGAGCCCGGACGAGGTGCGCAACGTGGCCCGGAAGAAGGGCTACCGCAAGGTCCTGCGCGAGCTGCGGCACCGCACGCGTGCGCTGAAGGTGTGCTCGGGGCAGGAGTGCGCGGCGAGCTTCGGCCCGGTGCGTAAGCGGTAGTGACCGCGGCCCTCACGGTCAGGCGAACTCGAGGGCCGTGCACACCCAGCGGGTGATCTCCCGGCCGGCTCGGCGCTCGAAGCGCGCGGCCAGCGCGCGGGAGCGCTCGCCGTAGCGCACGTGGATGCTGGTCTCGGCTGCTGCGCCGTCGTCGATGACGCAGGCGTGGACGCTGTGCACCCGCGGGCGCACCGGCTGGACCCGGGCGAGACCGGGCTGGTGCTGCCCGGCGCGGGCGACGAGCAGGGCGCGCCGCTCGAGGTCGAGGTAGACCTCGCGGCTGGTCCAGCGGGCGAGCTGGCTGACGGGCCGGTCGCCGCCGACGATCTCGACGGCCGCCTGCGCGTAGCGCGCCGCCCACTGGTCGAGGTCGCGCCGGAGGTGCGCTGCGCTGAGCGGCGGTGCCGGGGGCACCTCGGTGCGGGGCTGCAGGTCGAGTGCCAGGGTGCCCTGGGTCGACTGGATGGGCACCGCCACCCGCAGCGGCACGACCTCGGCGGGCCGGCGGGGGCTGCCGGGGTCGGGGGCGCTGAGGGGCATTTCGGGACGGGTCATGGCGGTTCCTCTCATCGGGTCGGACGCTTCTCGAGCGGCGTCCGGAGCTGGTGGCCGGGCAGGATCAGGTCGGGGTCGCCGCCGATGACGGCTCGATTGGTGGCGTACAGGTGGTGCACGAGGTCGGCGACCTCGATGGTGGTCGCGGGTCGGTCGAGCAGGTCCTCGGCGATGCTCCACAGCGAGTCGCCGGGGCGGACCGTGTGCGTCGTACGGCGCGAGATCACGTGCGCCGCGCGGCTCACCGCGCCGACGGGGTCGAGCGCCTCGCCGCGCTCGCCTCGTCCGGCACGCAGCAGCGGGCCGGTGGTCCGGTCGGGGAGCGGGAGCCCGACGACTGCGCGGATCCCCCCGCCGCCGGCCCCGTCGGCGGCCCTGTCGGCGGCCGCGTCGGCGGCGGGCGCGCGGGGTGCCGCGGCGTG
>JBFJKO010000332.1:0-4065 GCA_041634935.1 Nocardioides sp. | reverse complement strand
CGCAACACGCACGAAGGCCCGGACCCCCCGCTCGGGGGTCCGGGCCTTCGTGCGTCCTGGGCTGCCGATCAGCCCCTGGGAGTCGTCTCCTCCTCGGGGGTCGTCTCCTCGGGAGTCGTCTCCTCCTCGGCGGGCGGCTCCTGGCCGGCCTGGCAGGCCTCGAGCCGCTCCTCGGCCTTCGCGAGCCGCATCTGCTGGGCCTTCTTGGTGCTCTTGACCTTGTCCTTCTTGACGCGGGCCTCCTTGAGGTCCGCCTTGGCCTGCTTGCGCTCGGCCTTGTCCTCGGCCTCGGCGGCGTCCTTCTTGGCCTTCTTCACCTTCTCCTTCTGGGCCGCGAAGCGCTCCGTCGCCCGGTCGAGCGCCGACTGGGCCTTGTCGACCTTCGTCTGCTCCTTGCTGCACGGCTCGGAGGACGTGTCGGGCTTGGCGGCCGCAGCGCCGGCGGTGGAGCCGGCGAGCGAGGCGACGGTGAGGGCGAGGGCGGCGGCGGTGCCGGCCAGGGTGGTACGTGACATGTGGAGCTCCAAGCTCGTAGGGGGAGGGGGGCACCACTCTGGCACGAGACGGGCGTCGACGCAGCAGATTCACGGCGGAACCACAGCCGGGACCCGGAGCGGTGCTGGTTGAATGTCAGGGGTGACTTCCTTCTCCGCCGCCGAGATCACCGAGGCGTACGCCGCGATGCACCGCCGGGTGCAGACCTACGCCGACTCCGGTGACTGGACCGACTTCGCGCTCAACTTCACCGAGGACGCCACCTACGTGGAGCACGCCTTCGGCACCTTCCACGGCCGCGACGCCATCCGGGAGTGGTCGGTGGCGACGATGACGTCGTTCCCCGGGTCGGTGATGACCGGCTTCCCGGTGGCCTGGCAGGTCGTGGCGGCCGAGGACGCCCGGCTGGTGTGCGAGGTGCGCAACCTGATGCCCGACCTCGGCGACGGCGAGGTGCTCGAGCAGTCGAACCTGACGATCATGACCTACGCCGGCGACGGGCTCTTCTCCCGTGAGGAGGACGTCTACAACCCGCTGCGTTTCATGTCGATGTCGGTCGAGTGGGCCCGCCGGGCCGAGGCCGTCGGATTGCTGGACGACGCCGGACGGGCCTACCTCGCGACCTACGGCGCGTCGGCGTGACCTCCGGCGACCACCCGTCTGGGATGCTCGGGTCATGAAGGTCGCCAAGCGCGTGGGGCTCGAGGTCGTCGGCTGGACCCTGCTCGTGGCCGGCATCGCCGCCCTGGTGCTGCCGGGGCCGGGGCTGCTGATGATGTTCGCGGCGCTGGCGGTGCTCTCGCAGCAGTACGAGTGGGCCGAGCGACGTCTGGCCCCGGTGAAGTATCGCGCGCTCAAGGCTGCTGCCGAGAGCGTGGAGACCGTCCCGCGCATCATCGCCTCGGTGACGGGGGTGGTGCTGCTCTTCGCTGCCGCCGGGGTGTGGATCGCCGATCCCGCCGTGCCCGACTGGTGGGCCTTCTCCGACGCCTGGTGGCTCCCGGGCGGCGTGGCCACGGCCACCACCCAGATCGCCTCGGGCCTCATCGCCATCGCGCTCCTGATCTACTCCTACCGACGCTTCCACGGTCGGCCCGAGGCCGTGCAGGCGCTGGAGAAGCAGATCGAGACCGCGGACCAGGAGTACGAGAAGGCCAGGAACGAGACCTGAGCCCGCCCGGCTCCGGGCTCGTCAGGCGGCGCGGGTCGCGCGCAGCCGCGCGACGAGGCGACGCAGCGGGGTGTCGGTGACCGGCTTGCGGTGCAGGGGGAGCAGGTGGGTCAGGCCCTCCCGCTCGGCCACCAGGGTGACGGCGGCGTCGTCGTACTCCGCGGCGAGGCGCTCCGCGGCGGCGAGGTCGTCGCGCGCCACGGCGGTGTTGATCGCGTCGACGTACGACGCGTGCAGGTCGTTGAGCTCGTCGATCAGTCGCACGGGGTGGCCTTTCGTCGGGGGTGTGCTCCCAGTGTGGACCGTCTATTGGATCGATCCAAGACGCGCGCGCTGTGATCTTCGTCCGGCGTACCCGGTCGGGACGCCGGGGAGCGTCGGTGGCGCGGTCTAGGGTCGCTGTCGATGACGCTCCACGTGCACCGCGCGCCCCGCACCGACCAGCTCGCCGACGCCCTCGGCGACCTGCTGGCGGTGCCCCTCGACGACCCGTTCGCGCAAGAGCTGGTGCTGGTTCCGGCCGCCGGCATCGAGCGGTGGCTGAGTCAGCGGCTGTCCCACCGACTGGGGTGCGGCGCGGCACCCGGGGCCGACGACGGGGTCTGCGCCGGGGTCGAGTTCCGCTCCCCGCGGTCCCTGGTGGCCACGCTCCTCGGCGCGGAGCGCGACGACCCGTGGTCGCCCGACGCCCTGGCCTGGCCCGTCCTCGAGGTGCTCGACACCTGCCTCGACGAGCCGTGGGCCGCCACCCTGGCCCGCCACCTCGGCAGCCACCACGCGGGAGAGGAGCGGGAGTTCCGGCGGGGGCGGCGCTACAGCGTCGCGCGGCGTCTGGCCGGTCTGCTGGCCTCGTACGCCGCCCAGCGCCCGCGGCTCCTCACCGACTGGTCCGACCACGCCGCGACCGACGGCCTGGGCGGAGCGCTCGACGACGACCTGTGCTGGCAGCCGCCGCTGTGGCGGGCGGTCCGGGAGCAGGTCGACGCCCCGTCCCCCCAGGAGCGCCAGGAGGCCACGGTGCGTCGCCTGCGCGACGGGCCCGCCGACCTCTCCGCACGGATCTCCCTGTTCGGCCACACGCGGCTCCCGCAGTCCGAGATCGAGCTGCTCGTCGCGCTGGCCGAGCACCACGACCTCCACCTCTGGCTGCCCCACCCCAGCGCGCGCCTGTGGTCGACGCTGGCAGGGCCCGGCGACTCCGGCGAGGGCTCGGGCCCCGAGGTCACGAGCGGAGTGGTGCCGCGAGCCGACGACCGCAGCCACCGCCTCGTCGGCCACCCGCTGACGGCCACGCTCGGGCGCGACCTGCGCGAGCTCCAGCGCGCCCTGCCGGCCGGGGGTGCCGACGGCGTCGTCGACGTGTCGCACGAGCCGGAGACCGGCGACGGGCCCGCGACGCTCCTCGGCTGGCTCCAGGACGACCTCCGGGCCGACCGGGTGCGCCCGGACGGGCGCCTCCTCGCCCCGACCGACCGGTCCGTGCAGGTGCACCGCTGCCACGGTGCGTCGCGACAGGTCGACGTCCTGCGCGAGGTGCTGCTCGGCCTGCTCGCCGACGACCCGACGCTCGAGCCCCGCGACATCCTGGTGATGTGTCCTGACATCGAGACCTACGCACCCCTGATCACCGCCCGGTTCGGACTGGCCGACGTGGTCTCCGGCGGGCATCCCGCCCACCGACTCCGGGTCCAGCTGGCCGACCGGGCGCTCAGCCGCACCAACCCGTTGCTCGGGGTGGCCGAGCAGCTGCTCGCGGTGGCGGGCAGCCGGGCCCAGGCGAGCCTGGTGCTCGACCTCGCCCAGCACCCCGCGGTGCGTCGCCGCTTCGGCCTCGGCGACGACGACCTCGATGCCCTGACCACCTGGACCCGCGAGTCCGGCGTCCGCTGGGGCTTCGACGCCGAGCACCGGGCGCCGTACGGCGTCGACTACGTGCAGAACACCTGGCGCTTCGGGCTCGACCGGGTGCTGGCCGGGGTCGCGCTCTCCGACGACGCCGCGGGTTGGATCGGCGCCACGCTGCCGCTCGACGACGTGGGCAGCAACCGGGTCGACCTGGCCGGGCGCTTCGCCGAGCTCGTCGACCGGCTCGAGACGACCACCGACGCGCTCACCGGCACCCGCCCGCTGCGCGAGTGGATCACCACGCTCGTCGAGGGCGTCACCGCCCTGACCTCCGTGGCCCAGGCCGACTCCTGGCAGGTCGGCCACCTCCAGCGCGAGCTCGGCTCGGTGCTCGCGCATGCCGACGCGCGCGACGTCACCGCGCTGCGCCTGCCCGACGTGCGCGCGCTCCTGGCCGGCCGCCTGGCCGGGCGACCCACCCGGGCGAGCTTCCGCACCGGCACCCTCACCGTCTGCACCATGGTGCCGATGCGCTCGGTGCCGCACCGGGTGGT
>JBFJKO010000331.1:0-4073 GCA_041634935.1 Nocardioides sp. | reverse complement strand
TCTTCGGGGTGCCCGACGAGCCCGACGCCCCCGGGCACCCGGCCTGGACCCTCACCCTGGGCGACCTGGCCGAGGAGCTGCCGGCGTCCGGCATGCGCTGCGACCGGATCATCCTCGACATGCTCGCGCCGTGGGAGTGCCTCGACGCGGCCGCCGACGCGCTGCGACCCGGCGGCATCGTGTGCGCCTACGTGGCCACCACCACCCAGCTGTCCCGCTTCACCGAGACCGTGCGCGTGCACGGCGGCTTCACCGAGCCGCAGGCCTGGGAGTCGCTCGTGCGCGACTGGCACGTCGAGGGCCTGGCCGTGCGTCCGGGGCACAAGATGATCGGCCACACCGCGTTCCTCGTGACCGCGCGCCGGATGGGGCCGGGACAGAAGGCGCCGCGCAAGACCCGGCGTCCGGCCCCCGGGGCCTACGGCGAGGACTACACCGGCCCGCGTCCCGAGGGGATCCCGCCGGTCGAGCCCGGACCGGCGGCGTGAAGCCGTTCCTCCTGCTCTCCATCCGGGCCGAACCGACCGCCGCGGCCGAGGAGCACGCCGCCTTCGCGCGCTACCTCGGCCTGGACCAGGAGGACCTGCGCCGCGTCGAGCTCGGCACGGCGCCGCTGGCGCTCGACCTCGACGACTACTCGGGCGTGGTGCTCGGCGGCGGGGCCTTCACCTACTCCGACGACGCCGCGACGAAGTCCGAGCGCCAGCTGCTCGCCGAGAAGGACGTCTTCGCCCTGCTCGACGACGTGGTGGCGCGTGACGTCCCGTTCCTCGGCGCCTGCTACGGCATCGGCACCCTCGGGTCGCACCAGGGCGGGGTCGTGGACCGGACGTACCCCGAGCCGGTCGGCCCGCTGAGCGTCCAGCTCACGCCGGAGGGTGCCGAGGACCCGCTCTTCGCCGGCGTGCCGCAGTCGTTCGCGGCGTACGGCGGGCACAAGGAGGCGCTCACCGTGGCGCCGGCGCACGCCGTACGGCTCGCCACGTCGTTCGCCTGCCCGGTGCAGGCGTTCCGGATCGGGGAGCACGCCTACGCCACCCAGTTCCACCCCGAGCTCGACCTGGCGGGCCTGCTGACCCGGATCCACGCCTATGCCCACTTCGGCTACTTCCACCCCACCGAGGCCGAGTCCCTCAGCGCCGCCGCCCGCGCGGTCGACGTCGTCCAGCCCGGTCGGATCCTGGCCAACTTCGCCGCCCGCTACCGCCGCGGCTGAGTGTTGTCGTTTGGTCCCAAACGACAACATCTGGCGCCCCGGTGTCGTCGTCTGGGACCAAACGACAACAGATCGTGGCCGCCCCGGTTCGAAATCGTGACCCTCTCGGCGTGGTTCTCCACTTCCGGGCCCACGGGTCGCGGGTAGGGTCGACCGGACAGGAGGTGGTCCTTATGTCGAACATGGATGCTGGTGCCAACCGAGGCGATTCCGGGCGCAACCCGGAGGAGCTCATGTCGCAGGTGCGCTTCTTGGAGGCCGAGGTCACCGACCTGCGTCGACGCCTCTCGGACGGTCCGCTGCAGCCCCGCGGCCTCGAGTTGCGCCTGGCCGACACCCAACGCTCGCTGGCCGCAGTGACGGCGCAGAACGAGCGTCTGGCCCAGACGCTGCGCGAGGCGCGTGACCAGATCACCACCCTCAAGGAAGAGGTCGACCGGCTGGCCCAGCCCCCGGCCGGCTTCGGCACCTTCCTGGCCCGCAACGACGACGACTCGGTCGACGTCTTCACCGGTGGGCGCAAGCTGCGGGTGAGCGTGAGCCCCGCGGTCGACCTCGACGAGCTCCACAAGGGTCAGGAGGTCATGCTCAACGAGGCCCTCAACGTCGTCGCAGCGCTCGACTTCGAGAAGGTCGGCGAGGTGGTGATGTTCAAGGAGGTGCTCGCCGACGGCGACCGCGTCCTGGTGATCGCCAACGCCGACGAGGAGCGTGTCGTCCGCATCGCCGAGCCGCTCAAGGAGATCACCCTGCGCGCCGGCGACTCGCTGCTGCTCGACTCGCGTGCCGGTTACGTCTACGAGCGGGTGCCGAAGTCGGAGGTCGAGGAGCTGGTCCTCGAAGAGGTCCCCGACATCGACTACAGCGACATCGGCGGGCTCTTCGGCCAGATCGAGACCATCCGTGACGCCGTCGAGCTGCCGTACCTGCACCCCGAGCTCTTCGTCGAGCACGAGCTCAAGCCGCCCAAGGGCGTGCTCCTCTACGGACCGCCGGGGTGCGGCAAGACCCTGATCGCCAAGGCCGTGGCCAACTCGCTGGCCAAGAAGGTCGCAGCGCGCACCGGGCAGGAGGGGAAGTCCTACTTCCTCAACATCAAGGGCCCCGAGCTCCTGAACAAGTACGTCGGCGAGACCGAGCGCCACATCCGGCTGGTCTTCCAGCGTGCTCGCGAGAAGGCCAGCGAGGGCACGCCAGTGATTGTCTTCTTCGACGAGATGGACTCGCTCTTCCGCACCCGTGGCTCCGGGGTGTCCTCCGACGTCGAGAACACGATCGTGCCGCAGCTGCTCAGCGAGATCGACGGCGTCGAGCTGCTTGAGAACGTGCTCGTCATCGGCGCCTCGAACCGTGAGGACATGATCGACCCCGCCATCCTGCGCCCGGGCCGCCTCGACGTGAAGATCAAGATCGAGCGCCCCGACGCCGAGTCGGCGCGCGACATCTTCAGCAAGTACCTCACCTCGCGCCTGCCGCTGCACGCCGACGACCTGCGCGAGTTCGGCGACGACCGTGAGGCGTGCGTGGGCGGCATGATCCGCGCGACGGTGGAGCGGATGTACACCGAGACCGAGGAGAACCGCTTCCTCGAGGTCACCTACGCCAACGGTGACAAGGAGGTCCTCTACTTCAAGGACTTCAACTCCGGCGCCATGATCCAGAACATCGTCGACCGGGCCAAGAAGATGGCGATCAAGGACCTCCTCGAGCACGAGCAGCGCGGGCTGCGGGTCTCGCACCTGCTCCAGGCGTGCGTCGACGAGTTCAAGGAGAACGAGGACCTGCCCAACACGACCAACCCCGACGACTGGGCGCGGATCTCGGGCAAGAAGGGAGAGCGGATCGTGTTCATCCGCACCCTCATCACCGGCAAGCAGGGCACCGAGCCCGGCCGCTCGATCGACACGGTCCCCAACACCGGCCAGTACCTCTGAGCCACGGCGGGACCGGCCCGGTACGGTCTCGCCATGGCTCGCCACTTCTTCGTACGTCGCAACCTCGCTCGACTGGTCCTGCGTCTGGCCAGGTGGCGTACGGCGGGGCAGGTGCCCTCGAAGGGCATCCTGGTCGGCGCGCCCCACACGTCCAACTGGGACTGGGTGCTCACGATGCTGCTCGCCTGGGACAACAGCGTCCAGATCCGCCTCCTCGTGAAGGACTCGTTCTTCAAGGGACCGCTCGGCGCGTTCATGCGTGCGACCGGTGCGGTCGAGCTCGACCGGTCCAACCCCGGCGCGACGATCCGCACGCTGCTCGAGCAGTCGGAGAGCGACGAGACGTTCCTGCTCGGCCTGGCCGCCGAAGGCACCCGCGGCAAGAGCGAGTTCTGGAAGTCGGGCTTCTACCGGATCTCCCAGCAGACCGGCATCCCGGTGACGCTGGCCTACCTCGACCGTCCCTCGCGCACGGTGGGCTGGGGCCCGACATTCGCGCTCACCGGCGACATCAGCGCCGACATGGACCGGATCCGCAACTTCTACGCCGACAAGCGCGGCATCCGACCCGAGCTCGCCACCGAGCCGCGCCTGCGCGAGGAGTCCGACGGCGCCTGATCGGCGACGCGCCGCGGCGGACGACGCCGTCCGGGCCTCCCATCGTGTTGGCTGAGCTCTCCATCTCGTCGTCCTCATCAGGAGTCACCATGAAGAAGCTGCTCATCGTCGCCCTCGCCGCCGCCGGCATCGGTCTGGCCGTGAAGTACGCGTCGAACCGCTGAACCCGCAGCCGACGTCGGTGGCCGCGCTGCGGCCGCCGACGCGCAGCGTAGGCTCGAACGCATGAGCGTGCGCCGGGTGATGGGAACCGAGATCGAGTACGGCATCTCCGTGGTCGGTCAGCCGATGGCCAACCCGATGGT
>JBFJKO010000330.1:0-4155 GCA_041634935.1 Nocardioides sp. | reverse complement strand
GTCCTTGGCGCCGAACCTGCCGAGCATCGGGACCGCGATGAGGGTGAGTGGTGCGAGCACGACGAAGGCGACCGCTGCCGGCGCGCGGGAGACCGCGGGCAGCAGCCGGGCTCCGAGCGCCACGGCGCCCAGGGTGACCAGGGCGATGGCGCCGTCGTGGGCGACGACCCCGCCGCCGAGCCAGATGGCCGCGCTCACGAGCCGGTCGAGGTCCTGGCGGCTGAGCAGCAGGTAGGCGCCGTACAGGCCCACGAGCACCCCGAGTCCACCCAGCCCCAGCCGGAGACCCAGCGCGCCGGCCATCAGATGACCTCCACCGTCGTGAGCCACTTGGTCTGCAGGACGCCGGGCCGGTTGGGCGCGATGAGCCGGGCCGGGAAACCGTGGTCGAGCGAGAGCTCCTCGCCGTTGAGCCGGAGCGCGACCAGGGTCTGGTCGGCATCGGCGAAGTTGGACTGCAGCTCGGTGACCCCGAAGGCGTAGCGCTTCTGCAACGACACCATCCGCACGTCGGTGCCGCGCGGGACCGAGGCGGCGTCCAGGAGGTCGCGCAGCCGCACGCCGGTCCACTCGGCGCTCGCGCTCCAGCCCTCGACGCAGGCGATCGGCAGGGTCTCGGTGCGCTGGGTCATCGCGGACAGCTCGTCGCGCGACCAGCTCGTCGTCACGCCGTCGGCGTCGACGACGTCGAGCGTCCAGCCCTCGCCGCCCTCCTCGCGCGTGACCTGCGCGGCGGCCGCGGTGCGGTTGATCGGCACCCCCTGAGGTCCGTCGCCGGTGCGCACGGCCAGCACCGAGACCGTGCGCAGCATCGGCACGGTGCTGCCCGCGGTCGCGAGGACCGCGAGGCCGGTGGCGAGCCAGGTCGTGCGCAGGAGACCGCGACGGCTCAACACGCCCGGCTCCGTGGCCGTCGGGCTGTCGTGCGTGGTGTCGTCGACGTCGGAGGTGAGCGCGTCGCGGATGATCGGCAGCTTGACGGCGATGTGGACGACGAGCGCCCCGATCGTGATCCAGGCGACTGCGTAGTGGACCGCGCGGAAGGAGAAGCTCCACGGGTACCACTGGGCGGTGTTGAGCAGCCCGGTGACGAGCAGGAAGATGCTGCCGGCCACGAGCACGGCGATCGAGAGCCGCTCGAGCCCGTTGAGGGTCATCGCTCGCAGGTCGCGCAGGCCGCCGGCGGGCAGTCCCTGGAACAGCTTGGGGTAGACCGACCAGAGCTTGACCAGCAGGAGCGGGATGGCGGCGGTGCCGCTGATCACGTGCAGTCCCTGGGTGACCCGGTAGCCCCAGGACGGGGCGGTCGGGAACGGGATCGGCTGGTCGCCGTTCTGGGCGTAGTGGCTGATCAGCCCGGTCAGGAAGCAGACGCCGAAGGCGATCCCGAGCCAGAGCCCGACGCGCGCGGCCACCGCCGGCGAACGGAGCCGACTGGTGAAGTCGGACTCGGAGGGGACCCGGTCGAGCGCCTCGGCGATCCTCATCGTCGCTCCTCCAGGACCACGACCCAGCGCGCGCCGAGCGCCTGGGTGTGGGTGATGGCGAGCCCGGCACGCTCGGCGATGTCGTCGATGTCGTCGAGCCCGACGACCGACCAGCGGAAGGGCCTGCTGCGCGAGGTGTCGGTCTCCAGCGAGGCCCACACGGTGCGGTGCTCGACACCGGGGGCGTCCACCTCGACCACGATCCGGCCCCGCGGGTCGATGACCTCACGCACGCGGCGCAGCAGGGCGACCGGGTCGCCGCCGATGCCCACGTTGCCGTCGGCGAGCAGGGCGGTGTGCCACCGGCCCTCCCCCGGCAGGTCGTCGTAGATGTCGCGCCGCAACGCCGAGCCACCGCGCTGCCGGGTCTGCCCTACGGCCTCGTGGACGACGTCGATGCCGAGCGCGACCTGGCGGCGGCGGGCGAGCGCCGCGGTCAGCCGTCCCGGACCGCACCCGACATCGAGGGTCGCGCCCTCGCAGAGGTCGAGCAGGGCGTGGTCGTGGTCGTCGGCCTCGCGGGTCCACTCCGACATCGGCAGCACCCGCGGCTGGTCGTCGAGACCCACCACGGCGCAGGGCTCACCCTGGAGGGCACGGGCGAAGATGGTGGAGAACGGCACGTCGACCTCGCGCGCGCCGAGCGCACCCGACAGCCCCGGCAGCGGGCTCTCCCCCGTGATCGGCTCGGGACTCAGCATGCCGTCGGCGGTCATCGGTGGGCTCCTGCCGCGCGGGCGGACAGCCAGGCCCGGGCGAAGTGGGTGTCGGCTGCGTCCGCCGCCACGGCGACCGCGTCGTCGTACTCGTCGACGTCGCGGAGGACCGCCGCGCCGGCCACCGACAGACCGTGCGCGACGAGCGCGGCGCGGGTGTCGTCGTACGTCGTGGTGGTCGACATGGGCACGCCGGCGAGGACCTGCGCGTCGGCGGCGCGGTGGCGTCCGAGCACCCACCAGCCGCCGTCCTCGGCGGCACCGAGCACGGTGTCGTGGTCGCCGAGGGCCGCGGCGGTCTCGAGCAGCAGCGCGGCGGTGACCTGCGGGGTGTCCATGCCCACCTGGAGCAGCGGTCCGTCGCCGGCGTCGAGGTGGGCGAGGGCGAGGCGCTCGTCGAAGCCGCCGCCGCGCTGCGGACGGACGGTCCAGCCGGCGAGCGCCGCCCGGACGTCGTCGGCGCGGGCACCGTCGGTCAGGTCGCCCGCCAGCGCGAGCACGCACGCGTCGGCACCGACGGCGGCCTCGGCCGCGGCGAGGGTGTCGAGCAGCGCGGCGGCGGCCACGTCGGCAGCCGCCTCGTCGCCGATGGTCGCCGCGAGCCTGGTCTTGCTGACCCCGGCGACCGGAGCCTTGGCCATCACCAGCACGCGCAGCCCGGCGGGGGCCGGCGTCGTGGTCGTGTCGTCGTGGGTCATGCGAGCACCTTCCAGAAGTCCCGAGCCGTCCTGAACGTCCCCTTCACCGAGCCCGACACCTTCGACCGGGTGCCCTCGGCGCGGGGGTGGTAGCTCACGTCGCGCTCCTTGAACCGCCAGCCCGCGAGGGTGGCCTTCTGCAGCATCTCGACGGGGTAGCCGAACCGGCGGTCACGCACGTCGAGGTCGAGCAGGGCCTGCCGACGGCACACCCGCATCGGGGCGATGTCGTGGGCGTCGAGGTCGATGCGGCGGCGCAGCCAGGCCACGATCAGGGCGTTGCCGGCGCGGGCGTGCCAGGGCCAGACGCCGCGCCGGACGGGACGGCGTCGTCCGACAGCCAGGTCGGCCACGCCGGTCTCGACGTCGTCCAGCAGCGCCAGCAGCTCGTCGGGGTCGAAGGACCCGTCGCCGTCCATGAACGCGACGTAGGGCTGGGTGGCGGCCATCAGGCCCGCGTGGATCGCCGAGCCGTAGCCCGGGACCGGCTCCGTCACGACCTTCGCACCCAGGCGACGCGCGACCTCGGCGGTGTCGTCGGAGGAGCCGTTGTCGACGACGATCACGTGGAAGACGTCGGAGATCCTCGGCAGCAGCGCGACGAGAGCAGGGCCCTCGTCGCGGCACGGGAGGATGAGGTCGCAGTACGGCACGGGCTCAACCTAGACGCCCCCGTCGGTGTCCGACACCACCCCGAGGCTTACGAACTCGTGACACCACCCGACCTGACCTGGGACTTCAGGTGGATGGCGGGGGTCACGCCTTGCCCCGGATCCTCAGCAGACTCACAGTCACTCAGCGAACGCACAGGTGCCGCCTCCTAGGGTTGCCCCCATGTCGACCGCCACCGACCGTGACGCCCAGGGAGACCGGACCGGCCGCCCCGGCGTCGACGTGCCGTCCCGCGTGCCGTGGATCGGGTTCTGGGTGGGGGTGGCCCTCGTCGTCGTCGCCACCGTCGGGCCCGACCTCGTCGGGTGGCAGGTCTACGCGCGGTCGAACCCCGACGAGACCCCCGGCTCCCTCACTCCCCTGCACTCGATCTGGGAGCCCAAGCTCTTCGGTATCGGCACCCTCCCGGCGTTGCTGCTGGGCTTCCTCGGCTTCCGTCACGCCGTCGACCTCGCCGCCAGGCTGCCGTGGCGCCGCCTGCTCCTGGCGTCGTACGCCGCGAGCCTGGTGTGGCTGTTCTCGTTGGCGCTCGTGTCGGGCTGGGGCGGCGTCGGCGACAAGCTCGACCACTCCTACGAGTAC
>JBFJKO010000329.1:0-4164 GCA_041634935.1 Nocardioides sp. | reverse complement strand
TCCTTGTACCAGTTGAGGATCGAGTCCATCGAGTCGTCGACCGAGAGGATGAAGCAGGCCGAGACCTGCTGCGGGCTGGACGTGCCGACGTTGAACCACACCGGGGAGTTGAAGGAGAAGTACTGGTTGACCAGCAGCCAGGTGAGCTCGTGCTCGAAGACCTCGGCGTCGCCGGGCGTCGCGAAGTAGCCGTGGTCGAGGCCGGCCTTGGTGTAGGTCACCACGATCCGGTCGATGAGCTGCTTGAGGCTCCACTCGCGGGCGTCGGTGCCGACGGCGCCGCGGAAGTACTTGGTGGTCACGATCGTCGAGGCGTTGACCGACCAGGTGGTGGGGTACTCCACGCCACGCTGCTCGAAGACGGCCTCGCCGGTCTTCCAGTTGGTCTGGACGACGTCGCGACGCTCCCAGGTGAGCTCGTCGTAGGGGTGCGTGCCGGCCGTGCTGAACACGCGCTCGAGGGTGAGCCCGGTGCTCCCCGTGGTGGCGGCGTTCTCGGTGCCGCTGACGGTCTCGGTCATGGGGTTCTCCTCTGGGGGCGTGTGGCGCAGGTGATGAGTCAAGCGGGGACCACCGACACTCGTCGGGGGTCCGTCGGGACGGGAAGGAGATGGTGCGCCCGGCAGGCAGCTTCCCCACTACCTGCCGGGCGGTCTGTGATCAGCCGGTCGGGACCGGCTGAGGGGTGGACGCCGCGGGGGCGTCGGCATGCATCTCGGCGATCTCGGCGATGAAGTCGTCGGCGCTCTCGAAGGCGCGGTAGACGCTCGCGAACCGCAGGTAGGCGACCTCGTCGAGGCGCTTGAGCGGGCCGAGGATGGCCAGGCCGACCTCGTGGGCCGCGATCTCCGCGGCACCGGCCAGGCGCAGGGTGTCCTCGACCTCCTGGCCGAGGCAGGCGAGCTGGTCCTCGGTGACCGGGCGACCCTTGCAGGCCTTGCGGACGCCGGCCACGGCCTTCTGGCGCGTGAAGGGCTCGCTGGCCCCCGAGCGCTTGAGGATCGTGAGCTGCATGAGCTCCACGGTGGTGAAGCGACGCTCGCAGCCTGAGCACATCCGCCGACGGCGGATCGAGCCGCCGTCGTCGGCCACCCGCGAGTCGAGGACCCGGGTGTCGGTGGCCCGGCAGTACGGACAGTGCATCGCGGGCCTCCTTTCGGGTGGTCCTGGCTGACTCTGGGGGGGTCTGTGGCTGTGGATGAGGGGCACTCCCCCTGTGGAGAACAACCAGTAACCTGTGTGCCATCCCGGTGCTTCTGTGGAACTAGATGTGGATAACTACATCGGTGTAACTACTAGATGTAGTGGTGACCTTACGCCCGCATCTCGGCGCGACGCAAGCCGCCGGAGCGACATATCTCGAGGCGCGTGACCGACCCCGACAAACGCGCAGGTCAGCCGCGCGGAGCCCCCGGAGATCGCCTGTCGAGCGGCCCTCGGAGCGGCGTGTCGACTCCGGCTCGGTGCGTCGGTGAGAATGAGGCGATGGCCCAGGGGAAGCGAGTCGGCGAGCGGCCCAGGCGCACGTTCCGCCCCGTCCTGCTGGGGCTCGCCCTCGCCATGACCGCCTGCGTCGTGGCCTGGGGCTACCTCGTCCTCGCCGCCATCGACTTCGGGATCGCCGCCCGCTCCGGCGACTCCGCGGCCTGGTGGCTGCTCGCCCTGGCATCGGTGGGCGCGGTGGCGTGCCTGTTCGTGGCGCTCATCCTGCTCAGCCGCATCAGCCGCGCGCTCGGACTCACCAGTGCCCCACCACCGCGCCACCCCCGGGCGTAGCCGGCCCAACCTCTCGGTTTGCGCAAGGTCGCTCCGCCGACGCGACGCCACCACCACGATCCGGCTACCGTGAAAGTTCAAGCATTCACCGGGGGGAGGGTGTGGACATGAGGTACGCCGTCGACGTGACGACGTCTGCCGTCGCCCCCGGCCGCTTCGAGTCGACCTGCTCCTGCTCGTGCGGGTGGCGGCTGACCACGACCGCCGCGACGACCCAGATGGCGACCCGGGTCTCCGACCGCGCCCGCGCCAACCACTTCACCGACGCCCACCCCGAGCAGCGCAGCAACGCCGCGCTCCTGACCGTGCCGCTCGAGCCGGGCCACGCGCCGGCTCTGGGCGGAGCTCACCGCGACGGCTTCTTGTGGGAGCGCTCGATCGTGTGCGCCTGCGACTGGGAGACCACGGTCACCGGCCGTACGCCGCTCGAGGCCGCCAGCAGCGCCCGCTTCCAGCACCGACGTCACGTCCGCCAGGCCACCAGTACCGAGCCCGCCAGTGACCGGATGGTCCTGCTGGGCGTGGCCGCGATCATCGCCGTGCTCATCGCCGCCCTGGTCGCGGTGGCGCTCAACACCTCGCTCGTCTGAGACCGACGAGAAAAACCACGAGGGCGGGGACGCCTTCCCACGGCCCCGCCCTCGGTGGTCGTCGGCCGGGGTCGAAGCGGCCGACGACGTCTGGTGTGCGCTCAGCCGAGCGGCACCTCGAGCTGCTGGCCGACGGCCAGGGCGACGGTGTCGAGGGAGTTGAGCTGCTCGATGTGGCGCATCGTCGAGCGCACGTCACCGTCGTCGCTCAGGGCGGAGGAGATGTCCCACAGCGTGTCGCCCGGGGCGACGACGATGGTCTCGGTCGGCTCGGGCTCCTCGGAGGCCAGGGAGACCCCCGCAAACACGACGCCGATCGCCAGCAGGGCGACGAGGCCGGCGAGGAGCACCACCACGCGACCGCGGTGCGTCAACCGGTAGTCCGGGACGTGATCGAGCGGCGCTGCGGCGGGAAGGACCTGGGTCGTGGCGTTCATCGGGAGCTCCTGGGGAAGAGTCGTGCGGCGTGCCCCGATGTCTAGTGGCGGCCACCGACAGTGGCCTGCGGTGCAACCTCCGAGTGACTCCTGCTCCCACTCGATCGGGGCGATCCGATCAGGCGTTCGATCGAACACATGAGCGAGACTAGATCAGGTGTTCGAACGACACAAGACCCTGAGCGAACAATTGTTCGATCAGGGTCCGGGTGCGCCGGACGGCCTCCCAGGAGGTCAGCGTCGCTGTGCTCGGCGTCCCTGGGCCGCGAAGACCTTCATCGCGCCCGACCCCAGGGACGGCGCCAGCGTCGAGGCCCGCATGACCCCTCCGCGCCAGGCCGGGACCGTGCGCAAGACGCGCCGAGCGCCCACCAGGCCGACCGCAGCCTCGGAGATCTCCTCGATCGTGAGCAGTCGGCCGCCCGACGAGACCAGCGCCTTGGCCAGCCCGTCTCCCTTCATCGCCTCCACCATCGGGGTGGCGACGCCGTCGGGGAGGACGGCGTGCACGCCGACGCCCTTCGGGGCCTCGAGCGAGACCGACATGGTGGCCGAGACGACCGCGGCCTTCGTGGCGGCGTACACCGACAGCCCCGGCACCGGACCGAGCCCCGACAGCGAGGCGACGTTGACGATGTCGCCTCCCCCACGCTTACCGGGCTCGAAGGAGGCCAGCGCGGCGCGCATCCCCCACAGCACGCCGAGCACGTTGATCTCGACCAGCCCGCGCACCTGCGCATCGTCGAGGTCGACCAGTGCGCCGTCCCAGCCGACGCCGGCGTTGTTGAACCAGCCACGCAGCGGACCGTGGGCGAGCGCCTCGGCCGCCACCAGCCGGTGGGACTCCGGGTCACGCACGTCCTGCTGGATCCCGGCCACCGCGCCGATCTCACGGGCCGTCGCCGCCACGACGTCCGCGTCGAGGTCGGTGATCACCACGGAGTGCCCCTGGGCGACCAGTCGTTCGGCGATCCCCCGCCCGATCCCCCGCGCCGCTCCGGTCACCACACAGCTGCCAGTCCTGCTCGCGTTCGTCATGAGGGCAGTGTGCCAAGCGGACACCCGTCCGTGCCGGGTGTCCGCCGCAGCCATCGCCGGGCGCGACACGCCGTTCGAACACCTGTTTGAAATGCCCGGGTGTGATCTGGCACGCTCAGCCCATGGCCTCGACTCCTGACACCCCCGCCAAGCGCTCCGGCACGAGCGCTCCCAAGCGCGCCGTCGCCGAGCTGCCCGACGGGCCTCCCGACGCCACCGGGCTGACGCCCCGCCAGCAGCGGGTGCTGACCCACATCAAGGACAGCATCGAGAAGCGCGGCTACCCGCCGAGCATGCGCGAGATCGGCGTGGCCGTCGGGCTC
>JBFJKO010000328.1:0-4179 GCA_041634935.1 Nocardioides sp. | reverse complement strand
GGTGAAACTGCCCCCGCACAGCCGTCCCACCCCGTGACACCCGCACGCACCCGTCAGGTCGACCGGGCTAGAGTCGTGGACGTGGCGCACACCTATTTCTTTGGACACCTGCCGGGAGCACCCGTGCAGGCCCGTTCGTAGACGCGCCCGCACCCACCAACGCCCCGGCTCGAGCCGGGGCGTTTGTCATGTCCGGGCCGGAGCCGGGGTCCGAGCCAGAAATCAGAGGAACACACCATGGTCATCGTCATGTCACCGGACGCCACCGACGAGGACGTCGCGCACGTCGTCGAGAAGGTCGAGGGCGTCGGCGGCGAGGCGTTCGTGAGCAAGGGCGTCGTGCGCACGATCATCGGCCTGGTCGGCGATCTCGAGTCGTTCCACCACCTCAACCTGCGCACCCTCAGGGGCGTCGCGGACGTGCACCGCATCTCCGACCCCTACAAGCTCGTCAGCCGCCAGCACCACTCCGATCGGTCGACGGTCTGGGTCGGCACGGCCGGCACGCGGGTCCCGATCGGCCCCGACACGTTCACCTTCCTCGCCGGGCCCTGCGCCGTCGAGTCGGCCGAGCAGACCCTCGAGGCCGCTCGGATGGCGCAGTCGGCCGGCGCCACGATCCTGCGCGGCGGCGCCTACAAGCCCCGCACCTCGCCGTACGCCTTCCAGGGCCTCGGCGTGAAGGGCCTCGAGATCCTGGCCGACGTCAGCGCCGCGACCGGCATGCCGGTGGTCACCGAGGTCGTCGACGCCCGCGACGTGCCGGTCGTGGCCGAGCACGCCGACATGCTCCAGATCGGCACCCGCAACATGGCCAACTTCGGACTCCTCCAGGCTGCCGGCGACGCCGGCAAGCCGGTGCTCCTCAAGCGCGGCATGACCGCCACGATCGAGGAGTGGCTGATGGCGGCCGAGTACATCGCCCAGCGCGGAAACCTCGACGTCGTGCTGTGCGAGCGTGGGATCCGCACCTTCGAGCCGTCGACGCGCAACACCCTCGACATCTCCGCGGTGCCGGTCGTCCAGGCCACCAGCCACCTGCCGATCATCGTCGACCCCTCCCACGCCGCGGGCCGCAAGGACCTCGTCGTCCCGCTCTCGCGCGCGGCGATCGCGGTCGGCGCCGACGGGGTGATCGTCGACGTCCACCCCGACCCCGAGACCGCCCTGTGCGACGGTCCGCAGGCGCTGCTGGGCGCCGAGCTCCGCGAGCTCGCCCAGGCCGTACGACGTCTCCCCGAGGCCGTCGGTCGGGCCGCGGCGCACGAGTACGTCGGGCGCGGCTGAGCGCGGCTGACCTACGCTGGCGGGGAGCGGGCCTGCTCGGGGCCCGCCCCGCCCGCGTCGCCCGGGGCGGGACACGCACCGGAGGGGGCCACCGATGAGCGCGGATCCGACCAGCTGTCGTGGCTGCGGCCACCCGCACGAGATCGGCCGCTTCTGCACCAACTGCGGTCGCCCGAGGGAGACCCTGGCACCGGACGACTCACGGGTCGCGACGGCGGAGCGGCCCTCCGTGCCGTCGGTGCCGCCGGTCGAGCCGGCGACCGATCCGCCGAGCGCGCCGCCGCCGACCCAGCCGTCACCACCGCCTCCTCATCCCCCGCAGCCGCCGCTGCGCGCCGTTGCTCCCCCGCCCGTCTACGAGGTTCCGCAGCCGCCGCGGTTCCCGCTGTGGGCCGACCAGTCCGCGTCGCCGCCGTCCGGTCCGCCGCCAGGGGCACCGGCGGGGGCACCGCCACGTGCGCGTCGTCCCGCCGTCGCATGGCTCGCGGTCGCCGCCGTGCTTTTCGTGCTGATCGGGGTCGGCGGAGTCCTGCTCGTGGGGCGTGACGACCCGGCGACCGGACCGGAGTCCGCCTCCCCGGACCAGTCGGGCACCCCGGGGAGCCCGAGTGAACCTGCCCCGACGGCGTCCGGTGAGGCCGCCGCCAACCCCGTCGACCTCGCCCGGAGCGCCGAGGTCACCCCGCCCGACACCGCCGGCCCGAGCCGCGACGTCCGCGGCAACGCGGTGCGCTACGAGGCCTTCAACATGCTCGACGGTCAGCCCGACACCGCCTGGCGGATGGCCGGTGACGGCTCGGGCCGGGAGATCGTCCTCCGGCTCGACGCCCCGACGGTGATCAGCGAGGTAGGGCTGATCAACGGCTACGCCAAGGTCGTGCCGGGCTACGACGGCTACCGCGCCAACCGTCGGATCACCGCGGTCGAGTGGGAGCTCGGCGACGGCACGGTGGTGCCTCAGGACCTCTCCGACACCCTCGACGTCCAACGGATCGCCGTCGACGACGTCGTGACCGACGTCGTCACGCTGCGCATCGTCGAGGTCACCGGACCGGCCGACGGTCCCGCCGGGCGCGACTACACCGCGATCAGCGAGATCGCCCTGGTCGGGTCTCCGGCCTGAGTGCCGCGGGCCGCTCCTGATCCGCAAGTTCTCAGGGGTTCCCTGACGTTCTCAGGGGATGCAACCCCGGAGAACGTCAGGAATCCCCCGATCACCGGGGATTCCTGCACCGCGCCGCCGCCAGGTCAGAGCCCGGCCAGGACCACGGCCGCCTTCTCGGCGTCGGCACGGGTGACGTCGAGGTGGGTCACGAGCCGCACGGTGGTCGGCCCGACCATCGCGACCCGGACCCCCTGCTCGGCGGCACGGGCGACGTACGACGCCGCGTCGGCCGCGTCGGGTCGCTCGACGACCACGATGTTGGTGTCGACACCGTCCGGGTCGACCCCGCAGGCCTCGGCGAGCAGCCGGGCGTGCTCGTGGTCGTCGGCCAGGCGGTCGACGTGGTGGTCGAGAGCGTGCAGGCCGGCCGCGGCCAGCAGACCGGTCTGGCGCATCCCGCCGCCCATCCGCTTGCGCCACACGCGGGCCTCGGTGACGACGTCGCGGCTGCCGACCAGCACCGAGCCGACCGGGGCCCCGAGGCCCTTGGAGAGGCACACCGAGATCACGTCGGCGCAGGCGCCGTACTCCGCCAGGGGCGTCCCCGTGGCGACGTGGGCGTTCCAGAGCCGGGCCCCGTCGAGGTGCACCCGGGCGCCGACGCCCTCGGCGTACTCCTTGAGGTCACGCAGGTCGTCCAACGGCAGGACCGTGCCGCCGGCGAAGTTATGGGTGTTCTCCACCGAGATCGCGGCCGTGCGCACGAAGAAGGGCCCCATCTCGGGAGCGAACAGCGACCGGATCGTGGGCAGGTCGACCTGCCCCCGCGGGTGGATCCAGGTGCGCATCGTGACGCCGCTGTAGGCACCGTGGGCCCCCAGCTCGGCGCGGGCGATGTGGGCCGAGGCCTCGCACAGCACCTCCTCGCCCGGTGCGACGAGTGCCCGGACGGCGAGCACGTTCGACATCGAGCCGGTCGGCATGAACAGCGCGGCCTCGTGGCCGAGCAGGTCGGCCACGCGTGCCTCGAGGTCGAGGGTGGTGGGGTCCTCGGTGTAGACGTCGTCGCCCACCTCGGCCGAGGCCATCGCGGCGCGCATCGCCTGGGTCGGCTTCGTGAGCGTGTCGGAGCGGAGGTCGATCATCGGGTCTGTCCTTTGGTTGTCTTGCGGCTCACCGAGGTTTCGAGACGCGTCGCCCCGGACCTCGTGCCTCGGTCCGGCGCCGAGCGCTCCTCAACCCTCCTCGCGCGCCGTCGGTCCTCGCCGGCTCAGACCGAGCGGGCTCGGAGCATCTCGGCGACGAGGAACGCCAGCTCGAGCGACTGGACGCGGTTGAGGCGCGGGTCGCAGACCGACTCGTAGCGGTTGCCGAGGTCGATCTCGAGCAGCTCCTCGCCGCCGCCGACGCACTCGGTGACGTCGTCGCCGGTGAGCTCGACGTGCACCCCACCCGGCCACGTGCCGAGCTCGTGGTGGACGTCGAAGAACCCCTGGACCTCCTCGATGACGTCGTCGAAGCGACGGGTCTTGTAGCCCGAGCTGGCCTCGAAGGTGTTGCCGTGCATCGGGTCGCACACCCACGCGACCTGGAGGCCCGCTGCGGTGACCTTCTCGACCAGCGACGGCAGGCCCTCGCGGATCTTGCCCGCACCGAAGCGGGTGATGAAGGTGAGCTTGCCGGCCTCGTTGTCGGGGTTGAGGCGCCCGGCGAGCGCGATCGCGTCGTCGGCGGTCGTCGTCGGCCCGAGCTTGACCCCGATCGGGTTGCGCAGGTGGCTGAGCAGC
>JBFJKO010000327.1:0-4179 GCA_041634935.1 Nocardioides sp. | reverse complement strand
GTCCGATCGCCGCATCCCCGGCCTCAGCCCGCCGAGCCCCGGTCGGAGGCGCTCCGGGTGCTCGTGGTCGCGGAGTCGTTCCTCCCGCAGGTCAACGGGGTCACCAACTCCGTGCGCCGCGTCCTGGAGCACCTGGCCGCCGAGGGTCACCACGCCGAGCTGGTGGCCCCGACCGGTCCCGACACCTACGCCGGGTTCCGGGTACGCCACGCCCGGGGCGCGACGCTGCCCTTCTACAAGGACTTCAAGATCGGGCTGGAGACCCGTCGGCGCCTGCGCCGCGCGATGCTGCGCTTCCGGCCCGACGTCGTCCACATCGCCTCTCCGGCCACGCTGGGCTACCAGGCCGCCAAGGCCGCCGCGGAGCTCGCGATCCCCACCGTCGCGATCTACCAGACCGACCTCGTCGGCTTCGCCGAGCGCTACGAGGTCCCCGGAGGAGGACGGGCGATGGCCTCGCTCACCCGACGCATCCACCTCAAGGTCGATCGCACCCTGGCGCCGTCCTCGGCGAGCCTGGCGCAGCTGGCCGACCTCGAGGTGCCCGACACCGCCCTGTGGCCGCGCGGGGTCGACCTCGAGCAGTTCCACCCCGGTCACCGCGACGAGGCGTTGCGCACGCGGCTCGCGCCCGACGGGTCGCTCCTCGTGGGCTACGTCGGACGCCTCGCACCGGAGAAGGAGCTCGAGCTGCTGCGCGTGCTCGACGCCGACCCGCGCTACACCGTCGTCCTCGTGGGCGCCGGCCCCGAGGAGCAGCGGCTCCGGGCAGAGCTGCCCGGCGCGAGGTTCTTGGGGCTGCTCCACGGCGACGAGCTGGGGGCGGCGTACGCCTCATTGGACGTCTTCGTCCACACCGGGCGGCACGAGACCTACTGCCAGTCGGCGCAGGAGGCCCTGGCCTCCGGGGTGCCCGTGGTCGCCCCGCGCGCCGGTGGCCCGATCGACGTCGTCGACGACACCGTGGCCGGCTACCTCTACGAGCCGGGGAACGCTGCCGACCTCGCGTCGTACGTCGACCGGCTGGCCGGCGACCCGGTCGCTCGGCACCAGATGGGGACCGACGCCCGGCGCAGCGTCGAGGGCCGGTCGTGGGCCTCGGTCAACGCCGCGCTGCTCGACCACTACCGCGAGGTCGTGGCCGCCCGTCGCGCCGAGGGGCTGCGCTCAGTCGGCTGAGGGCGTGTGGGCCTCCACGACGCCGACGGCCTCCTCGGCCGTGTCGACGAGGTGCACCATCGACTCCATGGCCCGGCCCCGGGCGAGCGCCTCCAGCAGCGGCCAGACCGGGAGGGTCTCGGTCCAGTAGGTGCGTCCGACGAGCACCATGGGGGAGACCGAGACCTCGTCGGCGTAGTAGTTCTCGCAGGCGTCCTGGAACACCTCCTGCACGGTGCCGCCCGCCCCGGGGAGGAACACGATCCCCGCGTGGCAGATCTCGAGCAGGATCGCCTCGCGCTGGGCGTTGCCGACGAACTTGGCGATCGCGGTGGCGAACACGTTGGGCGGCTCGTGGCCGTAGTGCCACGTCGGGATGCCGAGGGTCTCCTGCGGCGGCGCCCCGTCGGCGACCCCGTCGGCAGCCCCGTCGGCAGCCTCCCGCCCGGTCGCCACCCAGGCGTCGATCGAGGGCACGAACGACGGGGTCCTCGCCAGGACGTCGAGGGCGTGGGTCACGGCCTCGGGCGGCGCCGCGGCCAGCCGGGCGCCGAGGTTGGCCGCCTCCATCGCACCGGGGCCGCCGCCGGTCGCGACGGTGCGCGAGGCTCCCAGCAGGGCGCCGAGCCGGGCGGCCTCGGCGTAGCCCGCGCTGCCGCGCCGGAGGGCGTGACCGCCCATGACGCCGACCAGGTGGCGATCGCGCACCCACGTCGCCAGGGCCTCGTCGATCGCGTGGTCGTGCAGCGCTGCGGCGAGCAGGTCGTCGCGACCGGCGCTGCGCTGGGTCCAGGAGTAGGTCCGGGCGTCGAGGGAGTCGGCGTAGTGCGGGGTGTCGAACAGCTCGTCGGGGGTGTAGAGCGCCGGCCGGTAGACCTCGAGCGGCGACGCCCCGATCTCGGGGAGCACCAGGGCGCCGCCGGCCTCGAGGTCGTCGGCGTACCCGTTGTCGAAGCGGCAGCCGAGGAAGGTCGCCCCCGAGACGTCGCGGGCGAGGAGGGCGCCTCCTCGCCCGCGCAGGTCGAGCCCGTGCACCCGCCAGGCCCGGAACGACGTGGTCCCGGCCTCGAGGCGTCGGTCGAGGTCCTCGAGCGTGTCGACCCTGACGACCCGTCCGTGTGTGCGCTTCACCGCGCCCACCCTAGTCAGGAGCACCCGGTCAGAACGCGTGCGCCACCAGGTCGCCGAAGAGCGCCTGCTCGTCGGCCGAGACCAGTCCCTTCTGCCGGAACCACGCACAGATGTTGGTGCAGTCGCGCATCAGGTAGTCCATCCCGTTGAGGTTGCCGACGAGGTCGACGACCTGAGGGAGGTCGATGATCACGAGTCGTTCGCCGGCGGCGAGGATGTTGTAGGCCGACAGGTCGCCGTGCACGATCCCGGCCTGCGCCATGGTGGCCATCGCCTCGCGCAGCTGGTCGAAGTACGACGCCAGCAGCGCCGGCTCGGGCCGGGTCTGGGCCAGCCGGGGTGCCGTCTCGCCGTCGTGGGTGATCCACTCCATCAGCAGCTCGGTGCCGTCGATCTGCACCGGGTAGGGCACCGGCAGGCCCAGCTCGGTGAACCGTCGCAGCGCCTCCCACTCCGAGACCGCCCACTCACCCGCGGCGACGAGCCGGCCGAAGGTCGACTTGCGCTTGACGGCGCGCTCGTCGCGCGAGCGCTTCATGGAGCGGCCCTCGGTGTAGCCGGCCGAGCGGTGGAACGTGCGGTGCTCGGGGGAGCGGTAGCGCTTGGCGGCCATCACGACGCCGCCGTCGGGGTCGAGCGGGTCGGCGCGCTCGAGGAGGAAGACGTCGGCCTCCTTGCCGGTCTTGAGGATCCCCAGCTCGGTGTCGATGGCGCCCTGCGACGTCACGACCCAGTCGGGGCGGGGCTGCGGGCCGCGGCACAGCGGCTCGACGTCGAGCCAGGTCGACCAGCGCTGGTGGTCGTCGAGGTCGTCGTCGTAGGGGACGTAGTCGAAGCGGAAGTCGCTCTCGTGGAGGCGATCAGGGGTGGGTCCTGGGGTGGACCCGGGTGTGGACGTCGGTGTGGACATCGGTGACGGTGCTCGTTTCGTGGAGGAGGTGGTCGGCGGGCAGGCCGGGGACAGTCGTGGACATGTCAGCTCCTCTCGAGACGCACCGGCTGGTCCGATGTCGATGACCAGCCTGCGGTGCGGGCGCCGGGCGGCGCAACCGGTTATCCGTCGTCCTCGATCACGTCGGCGAGGGCGGACGCCGTCCAGTCCGGCCCGATGCCGCGACAGGCGAGCAGGTGCTCCGCGGCACGCGACGCCGTCCAGCCGTGGCTCGAGCGCAGGCCACGGCCCATCACGCGGACGTAGGCCGCGCTCGGTGCGCGGTAGTCGAGGGGCGCCGACGTCGGCGCGGTGAAGGTCACGACCGGGAGGCCCTCGAGGGTGTCGACGACGTGCAGCGTCTCGTAGCGGCCGTCGCCGAAGGCCCACGAGCGGTGACCGCCGAGCACGGCGAGGTCGAGGTCGGCGCCCGGGGGCCGGTGCATCTCCTGGGCGACCACGTCGCTGAACTGCTCGTGGGTGAGGAGGTAGGCACGGCCGGGGCTGGTGCCCGGGTCGGTGGGAGCGAGGAAGGCGACCCCACCGCCCCAGGTCGGCGACTCCCAGGCGAAGTAGACCGATCCGGGCAGGTGCACCGCCCGGTCGTCGCGGGGCGGGCGCGGGTCGCGCGCGCCCGGGGTCGCCCGGGCCCCGCCCGGAGGCGTGCCGCCCTCGAGGTAGCAGCCGAGACGGGCGCGGTCGAGGTTGGTGCCGTAGGCGGCGTACCAGATCAGGTCAGTCATCTCCTCGAGCCAAGCACAACGCCCTCCGGTGTCGGCCTGGGCGTCGGCTCGGGCGTCGGCGCGGGCGTCGGCGCGGGCGTGGGCTCGGGCGTCGGCGTCGGTGTCGGGGTGGGTGTGGGTGTGGGCGTCGGCTCGGGCGCGTGCGGGCGGATCGTCACCGTGGCCGGGGCGCCTCGGCGTACGTGGCGCCGCGAGGTGAGCACGAGCGTGAACTGC
>JBFJKO010000326.1:0-4214 GCA_041634935.1 Nocardioides sp. | reverse complement strand
GGCCTCATCTACGACCGAGTGGTCCACGCGGAACTCCGCGGCCCATTCGACCACCCGCTGCAAGGCTTCGACCTCGGCCGCAGCGACCGTGGCACGGGCCTCCCGAACCGCGTCCAGGGCGGTCGGGGTGGGCGTCGTCTGCATGGGTCGATTCTAGTCGCGACCACCGACACTCGCTAGTGTGTTCGAACGCTGTGTGGATGAAGATCCCCTGGTCGTGAGACGTCCGAGTGGCCACCCAACGGTGGTTGAGGTGCGAACGAAGTGAGCCTCGAAACCCGCGCGCCACCTCCTCAGGCTGAGCAGGGCGAGGTGCGAGCCCGTCGACGAAGCGCGCGGATCGCGGCAGATCCGCGCACTGAGGCGGGTCTTTCGCGGAGAGAGAGGGCTCGAAAAGTCGGTTAGCATCCTCGCGTGCCTGGACCCCTGCCGCCCCTGCCGAGGGCTACCCACCGGCCCACCATTCCGGCCTTCCCCATGATCGTGTTGGGGAGTCTCATGGCGGCGGTGTCCGGGCTCTTTGCAGCGACCATGTTGTTTGGCGCGCTCCGGCCAGGAGGCAGCACCGGTGTCGACATCGTGCTGGCGCTCTTCGGCGTCGCTGGCTTCATCGGCGGCTTGGCTCTCGCAGTAGCGGGCTGGAGACGTCGCTGAGTCGTGTCCGAAGGTCGCTCCGCGTCAATGTTCCGCTCATCGGCAGATGCGAGCGTGGGGCCGGGCCCCCGAGACTCAGGGCAGAAGCGTCACCACTGAGAACCTGCGAAGCGGTACCGATGCCTGGATAAAGGACTGTCACCGAGGCCGCGAGGCATGACAGACACACCGCTCCTTCATCCACCGACCGTTCGAACACACTAGCGAGTGTCGGTGGCGGCGGGTAGAATCGAGGCGTGCCCACGACCACCACCCCGCCCGCGATCGCCGCGGTCCGCGATGCCCGAGCGGCAGCCGCAGCGGCCGACGTCGTCGTGCTGCGCATGGTTGTGGAATGGGCGGCGGAGTACCGGGTGGACAACTCCCTGATCGATGAGGACACCTTCGGAGACGGTGGCGTGATCCTGGGCGGCAGGGGATGCCCGCGGGTCAGCGAGTTCGACGCCTACGACCTCGCCGCCGTGATGGGCATGTCGTCAGAAGGTGGATGCGGCTACATCGCCAAGACCCTCGAGCTGCGCTACCGCCTGCGCCGCATCTGGGAACAAGTCGTGTCGTTGAACGTGCCGGCGTGGAAAGCGTTCCGCGTCTGCGAGCACACCCTCAACCTCAGCTTCGAGGCCGCCCAATACATCGACCAGATGCTCGCCCCGACCCTGCGGTCCTGCTCGTTCGCGCAAATCGAGAGGACGGTGTTGCAGGCCATCGATCTCTACGACCCGGCGGAGGCCGAGAAGCGTCGCAAGAAGGCCGCTGATGACCGCGACTTCCAGATCCACCTCGCAGGACGAGACGCCACCACCGACGGCACCGTCGACGTCACCGGCACCCTCTCCACCGAGGACGCCCTCGACCTCGAAGCCGCCGTCAGACAGGGCGCCAAGACGCTGGGCGAGCTTGGTTGCGAAGAGTCCCTCGGGGCGCGGCGCGCGATGGCCGTGGGTGAGATGGCCCGCCAGCAACTCACGCTCGATCTGGACACCGAGACCTCCGGTGGCACCGGCGGTCGTGGGGTCGTGATCTACGCCCACCTCGACGCCGACAGCCCCCACGCATCGCTCGACAACGTCGGCGGTGGTGACGTGCTCATCGAGCAGCTCAAAGCCTGGTGCCAGACCGCCGGCACCACCGTCACCATCAAGCCCGTCATCGACCTCAACCAAGAGATCTCCACGCAGGCCTACGTGCCCACCGTGAAGCTCGTCGAACAAGTCCGCCTGCGCGACCAGTGCTGCGTGTTCCCCAACTGCACCAGACGTGCCGACCACTGCGATCTCGACCACCGGGTCCCGTTCGACAAGAACAACCCGGCCGCGGGCGGGCAGACAGCGTCTTCCAATCTCTCGCTCCTGTGCAGGAAGCACCACCGAGCCAAGACCTTCAGCGCCTGGCGATACGACTCGCCCCAACCCGGGGTCTACGACTGGACCAGCCCCTCCGGAGCCAGGTTCCGCGTCACCCGAGGACGACGACACGGCCGGATGCCCGTCACCACCCCGCTCGACGACCCACCCGAGCCCTGAGCACCCCGCCCCACACCCCGCTGAGATCAGCGGGGTCACAGGCACGTCACCGGGCGCCTCGATACGCCGGTCGCTCGCTGCGCTCGCACCCCGGCTGCTCGACGACCAACGGCTCCACCCCGAATGGGTCATCGAGTAGCCGGCCGAAGCGACGAAGTCGCCAGGCCGGCATATCGAGATGCCCCCGCAACCCTCACGCCGCGTCTCGATACGCCGGTCGCTCGCCGGCGCTCGCACCCCGGCTACTCGACGACCAGGGGCGCCACCCGACGGTGGTTGAGGTGCGAGCGAAGCGAGCCTCGAAACCCCGTGACGTGTCCACCCCGCCACTCAGGGGTCAGGCAGCTCGGCGCGGGTCGGGGGGTCTGCGCCGGGGCGGGAGACGGTGACGGCGGCGGCCCGGGCGGCGTGGGCGAGGGTGGCGGCCGGGTCGAGGTCGTCCCAGAGGGCGTCGATGATGCCGGCGGAGAAGGTGTCGCCGGCGCCGATGGTGTCGACGACGGTGGTGGCACGCACCGGCGCACTCAGCTCGCCGTCGGCGTCGAACCAGGTCGAGCCGTCCTCGCCGCGCGTCACCACCACGGCCGCAGGACCCAGGGAGAGCAGGTGCCCGGCCGCGTCGGCGAGGTCGCGGTCGGGGTAGAGCGCGGCCAGGTCCTCGTCGCTCGCCTTGACCAGGTGCGCACGCCGCACCACGGCCTCGACCCGGGCGACCACGTCAGGACCGGTGCCGGTGATGGCGGGGCGGGCGTTGACGTCGTAGGTGATCCGCGCAGCGCCCACCCGGTCGAGCAGTGCCAGCACCTCGTCGGCACCCGGTTGCACGACGGCACCCAGCGAGCAGACGTGCACGAAGGCCGGCTCGTCGGAGAGGTCGACCGGCCCGAGGTGCCACTCGAGGTCGAACTCGTAGGACGCCGCCCCGGACTCGCCGATCGTCGCCACGGCACTCGAGGTCCGCTCGAGCACGTGCGGGTCGGACGCGTACTCCACTCCGGAGCCGGCGAGGTGGTCGGCGATCCGGCGCCCGCGCTCGTCGTCGGCGTACGCCGTCGCGAACCTCACCGACCGGCCCAACCTGGCCAGCGCCACCGCGACGTTCGCGGCGCTCCCCCCGGGGCGCTCCGTGGTGACGCCCGCCCGGTCGAGCACGACGTCGACGAGCGACTCCCCGATGACCAGCGCGTACCTGCTGTCTGGTGGCTGCACCACCCATGCCTATCACCTACCGTTCAGGTGTGTCTCCAGCTTCGAGCGTGCTGCCCCTGGACCCGACCTCGGCGGTCGCCCCCTTCGAGCAGCTGCGCGCCCAGATCGCCGCGCGGGCGGCGAGCGGTGACCTGCCGGCCGGCACCAAGCTGCCGTCGGTCCGTGCCCTCGCCGAGCAGCTCGGCCTGGCGACCAACACCGTCGCGCGCGCCTACAAGGAGCTCGAGGCCGACGGCGTCGTCGTGACCGAGGGCCGGCGCGGCACCTCCGTGGCTGCACCGCACCTGTCCGAGGAGTCGTACGACGCCGCGGCGGCGTACGCCCTCGTGGCCCGACGCCGGGGACTGACGCTCGCCGAGGCGACCCTCGCGCTCGAGCGCGCCTGGGCCGTCGGTGGCCGCGACGTCGGCGCGTCCGGCTAGCCTCCGCAGATGGCCCTCGACACCTCCCCCGAGCAGCCGGCGCCCGTCCGGCAGATCGCGAACGCGATCTCGGGCTGGATCGACCGGCTCGGCGCGGTGTGGGTGGAGGGTCAGGTCGCCCAGCTCAGCAAGCGCCCCGGTCTCCAGACCGTGTTCCTGACGCTGCGCGACTCGGTCGCCGACATCTCGGTGCCGGTCACCTGCTCGCGCACCCTGGTCGACTCGATGAACCCGCCCCTCGTCGAGGGCGCCAGCGTGCTCGTCCACGCCAAGCCCTCCTACTACGCCAACCGCGGGTCGCTCTCGCTCCAGGCCCGCGAGATCCGGATGGTCGGGCTCGGCGAGCTGCTCGCCCAGATCGAGCGACGCCGCCAGCTGCTCGCCGCCGAGGGTCTCTTCGACGCCT
>JBFJKO010000325.1:0-4220 GCA_041634935.1 Nocardioides sp. | reverse complement strand
GCCGACCACGGCACCGCGGTGGTGACCGACATGGGCTCGACCAACGGCACCGTGCTCGACCAGCCGGGCGTCGGCGCGGAGAGCCTGCGGGCCGGGGTCGCGGTCCAGCTGATCCCCGGCGCCACCATCAACCTCGGCGACGGCGTCTCGATCGAGGTCACCCGACCTTGACCGCGCCGCCCCCAGCGGCCGTCAGCCATCCGGCGGCCGAGCTCGACCGCCGGTTCTACGCCTTCGTGCTCGACCGGGTCGTCGGCTACGGGCTGATCGCGGTCGTCGGCTACCTCGCCTGGCGCCTGCTCCTCGACCAGGGCCGTACGGCGGCCGGCGTGGCCGTCGTCGTCGCGGGAGTGCTGCTCGTCTCGCTGGTGCACGGCGTCGTGCTCGGCGTCGCCGGCGTCTCGCCGGGCAAGGCCGTGGCCGGGCTGCGTGTCGTCGGCCTCGACGGACGCCCGCTGGGGGTGCCGCTCGCGCTGCTGCGGGTGCTGCTCCTCGGGTTCCTCACCCTGCCGACCGCCGGGCTCGGGATCGCCACCCTCGCCTGGACGGCCGTGACCTCGCCCGACGGTCGCCGCCGTGGTGTCCACGACCTGCTGACGCGCGCCGTCGTGGTCGACGTGCGGCCGGTGCCCGAGGTCGTCGAGGCGTCCGACGCGCGCCCGCGCCAGATCGTCAACCTCACCGCGCTGCGACTGGTGCCCACGCCGAGCATCCCGGCGACACCGACCGTCGCCGTCCCCGCCGGGCCGCCTCCCTCGGCGCCGCCCCGCGCGGGCCGGCCGCCGGGGCCCCCGCCGTCCCGCCCGCCGTCCACGCCGCCGTCCCGCCCGCCCGCGGCCGCTCCGACGGCGCGCGCCTGGCGGGTGTCGTTCGACACCGGGGAGACCTTCGTGGTCGAGGGTCTCGCGCTCGTGGGCCGGCGTCCCGAGCCACGCGGCGACGAGCCGGTGCGCCACGTCGTGCCGCTGCCGTCGTCGGACATGTCGGTCTCCAAGACCCACGCGCAGTTCCAGGTGGTGCCCGACGGTGCCCTGGTCGTGATGGACCGCGGCTCGACCAACGGGTCGGTGCTCGTGCGTCAGGGCGTGTCGCGCCCGCTCACCGCCGGGCGGCCTGCCACGCTGCTCGACGGCGACGCCGTCCGGTTCGGTGATCGCACGATGACCGTCACCCGGGAGCCCTGATGAGTGAGTCCAGTCCTGAGTTCTTCGAGCACCGCGGCAGCGTCACGTCGTCCGCGCCGGCCTCCGCGGTCTGGGCGCTGTGGAGCGACACGACGACCTGGCCCGACTGGGACCCGTCCGTGGAGGCCGTGCGTCTCGACGGTCCCTTCGAGGCCGGCACGACCGGCACGATGACGCTCGCGGGTCCCTTCGAGGTGCCGGTGACCCTCGACGTCGTCGAGCCCGGGGTGCGCTACCTCGACCGGCTGAGCATGGGCGACCTCGAGATCCGCATCGACCACGTGGTCGACGACCTCGCGGGTGACGGCTGCGAGGTGACGGTGTCGACGACGATCACCGGGCCCGGGGCCGACGGCATCGGACCGATGGTGACGGCCGAGGCGCCGCAGGCCCTGGCGCGGCTCGTCGAGCGCGCCGAAGCGGACTGACGACAGCTCGAGTCGAGCGTCAGCCGGCGTCCGGAACCGTCTCGAACACGTCCGGGCGGCCGATGAGCTCGGCGTGGCTCGGCGGCCAAACGAGGGTGAAGACCTTGCCCACGACCAGGTCGACCGGCACGAACGCCCGGTCCTCGTCGCACTTGGGCTGGTTGGCGCCGCAGAGCCGGTCGGAGGAGTCGGCGGAGGCGTTGCGGTTGTCGCCCATCACGAACAGGCGGTCCTCCGGCACGGTCACCGACCAGTCCTCGCGGCACCCGGTCGGCATCGGGCCGTCGCACTTCTGCTGCGGCCGGATGAAGTCGTCCTCGTCGATGGCCACGCCGTTGATCTCGAGCTTGCCGTCGGCGTCGCAGCACACGATGGTGTCACCGGCGGTGCCGATGACACGCTTCACCAGGTGGCCGCCGGTCGGGTAGAGCCCGATCTTGGCCAGTCCCTTCGCCAGGACGGTCTGCGGGCCCGGCTCCGGGCCGCTGAGCCAGCCGCCCGGGTCCTCGAAGACCACGACGTCGCCGCGCGAGGGGCCGTCGCCGAACCAGTACGACGGCTTCTGCACCAGGATCCGGTCGTTCTCGACCAGCCCGGGCTCCATCGACGCCGAGGGGATGTAGAAGGCCTGCACCAGGAGCGTCTTGATGAGCAGCGCCATCCCGAGCGCGACCACGAGCAGGGCCAGGGTCTCGAGCCACAACGGCGTACGACGCCTCGACCTCGCGGACGCCGACGAGCCGTCCACCGTGCCGTCCGCGTCGGAGTCGGAGCCCTGCGCGTCGCCCGGGGAAGAGCCGGCGTCGTTGTGTTCTGGCACGCAGGCGAATGTACGCGACGCAGCCCCGCTGCTCGCTGCGGCTCCGCGACACGGGCCGCGTCCGGGGGTTACGTTCGCCCCATGGAGTCCTACGCCCGGGGTGAGACCGACCAGCCGTTGCTCGTGGAGACGATCGGAGCGAACTTCTCACGCACCGTCGCAGCGCATCCCGACCGCGAGGCCCTCGTCGAGGTGGCGAGCGGACGGCGCTGGACGTGGCGCGAGCTCGAGCGCGAGGTGGACGCCGTCGCCCGGGGGCTCATCGCCGGTGGGCTGGCCGCGGGTGACCGGGTGGGCATGTGGGCGCCCAACTGTGCGGAGTGGACGATCGTCCAGCTCGCCACGGCGAAGGCCGGGATCGTGCTGGTCAACGTCAACCCCGCCTACCGCACCCACGAGCTCGCCTACGCGATCAACCAGAGCGGGCTGCGGGTGCTGCTCGCGGCGAGCAGCTTCAAGACCAGCGACTACCGGGCGATGGTCACCGAGGTGCGCGAGCAGTGCCCCGACCTCGAGCGCGCGGTCTACGTCGACACCGGCGACTGGGCGGCCCTGGTCGACGCCGGCTCGAGCGTGGAGCCGGAGGCGCTCGCCGAGCGCGGCGCCGCGCTGACGCCGTACGACCCGATCAACATCCAGTACACCTCGGGCACGACGGGCTACCCGAAGGGCGCGACGCTCAGCCACGTCAACATCCTCAACAACGGCTACTTCACGACCGAGACGATCGAGCTCACCGCCGACGACCGGATGTGCATCCCGGTGCCGTTCTACCACTGCTTCGGGATGGTGATGGGCAACCTCGGGTGCACCAGCCACGGCGCCACGATGGTGATCCCCGCACCCGGGTTCGACCCGGCGGTCACGTTGCAGACGATCCAGGACGAGCGCTGCACGGTCGTGTACGGCGTCCCGACGATGTTCATCGCGATGCAGAGCGCGCCGGGGTTCGCCGACTACGACCTGACCAGTCTGCGCAGCGGGATCATGGCCGGCTCGATCTGCCCGGTCGAGGTGATGAAGCGCTGTGTCGACGACATGCACATGGCGGGTGCCTCGATCGCCTACGGCATGACCGAGACGTCCCCGGTCTCCTGCCAGACCCGGGCGGACGACGACCTCGAGCGGCGCACGGCCACCATCGGCCGGGTGCACCCGCACGTGGAGATCAAGGTCGTCGACCCGGTCAGCGGGGAGACGGTCGAGCGGGGGGAGACCGGCGAGCTCTGCACCCGTGGCTACTCGGTGATGATCGGCTACTGGCGCGACGAGGAGAAGACGACCGAGGCGATCGACGCCGACGGGTGGATGCACACCGGCGACCTCGCGGTGATGCGTGAGGACGGCTACTGCGTGATCGTCGGCCGCATCAAGGACATGGTGATCCGCGGCGGTGAGAACGTCTACCCGCGCGAGATCGAGGAGTTCCTCCACACCCACCCCGACGTCGAGGACGTGCAGGTGGTCGGGGTGCCGGACCAGAAGTACGGCGAGGAGCTCTGCGCCTGGATCAAGGTGCGGACCGGCTGCGCGCCGCTCGACGCCGATGCCGTGCGGGCCTTCGCCACGGGAAAGCTGGCCCACTACAAGATCCCCCGCTACGTGATGGCCGTCGAGGACTTCCCGATGACGGTCACCGGCAAGGTCCGCAAGGTCGAGATGCGGGAGAAGAGCACCGCCGAGCTGGGACTGGTCGTCGAGTAGCCGGACGAAGCGACGAAGTCGCCGGGCCGGCATATCGAGATGCCTCCGCAACCCTCACCGCCGCGTCTCGATACGCCGGTGGCG
>JBFJKO010000324.1:0-4238 GCA_041634935.1 Nocardioides sp. | reverse complement strand
TCGACCTCGGGCACGGTGGAGACCGTGATGACGCGGCGGCCGGCCGCGCGCTGCCGTGCGGCGAGGCGGGCGGCGCCCGGGTCGTCGATGCAGCAGACCAGGAACCCGTCGGGGTCGACGCGGTCGGCGAACTGGTCGAAGGCGGCGGCGTAGGCCTCGGGCGTGCCCCACTGGTCGAGGTGGTCGGCGTCGACGTTGGTCACGATCGCCGCGGCCGGCTCGTAGACGAGGAAGGCGCCGTCGCTCTCGTCGGCCTCGGCGACGAAGAGGTCGCTCGCCCCCAGGGCGGCGTTGACCCCGCTCGCGCTGAGGTCACCCCCGATGGCGTACGTCGGCTCGGCGCCGGCGGCCTGGGTGGCCACCGTCAGCAGCGACGTCGTGGTCGTCTTGCCGTGGGTGCCGGCGACCGCCACGACCCGGCGTCCGACCATGAGCGAGGCGAGGGCGGCCGACCGGGGCAGGATGCGCAGGCCCTGCCGCACGGCCTCGACGTACTCCGGGTTGTCGTCGCTGATCGCGGTCGAGACGACCACGGTGTCGACCTCGGTGACGTGGGCGGCGTCGTGGCCCACGGCCACGCGGGCGCCGAGGTCGCGCAGTGCGGACAGTCCGGCCGAGTCGTTGCCGTCGCTGCCGCTGACGACGACGCCTCGCGCCAGCATGATCCGGGCGATGCCCGACAGCCCGGCGCCGCCGATGCCGATCAGGTGGACGCGCCCGAGGTCCTCGACCGGGGCGATGGTGTCGGGCACGGGGACCCTCATCGGTGGGCCTCCTCGAGCACGATGGCGGCGAGCCGGTCGTCGGCGTCGTGCGGGATCAGTCCGGCAGCGGCCCGACTCATCTCGGCGAGTCGCACGGCGTCGCAGGCCAGCGCGGGCACGTGGGCGGCCACCCACTCGGGCGTGAGGTCGCCGTCGGCGACGAGCAGGGCACCGCCCGCGTCGACGACCGGCTGGGCGTTGAGGACCTGCTCGCCGTTGCCGATCGGGAGCGGCACGAAGATCGCGGGGACGCCGGTGGCGGCGGCCTCGGTGACGCTGTTGGCTCCCCCGCGGCAGATCATCAGGTCGGCCGCCGCGAGCGCGTGGTCCATCCGGTCGACGTAGGGCACCACGACGTACGGGACGTCGGTGGCCTCGGGCGACGCCTCGCCCTTGGGGCCGACGACGTGCAGCACCTGGACGCCGGCGTCGGCGAAGGCACGGGCCGCGGCCGAGACCGACTGGTTGAGGCGGCGGGCACCCTGCGACCCCCCGGTGACGACCACGGTGGGGCGGTCGGGGTCGAGGCCGAAGGCGGCGAGCGCCTCGGCGCGCAGGGCGGCCCGGTCGAGCTGGGAGACCATGCGGCGGATCGGGAGGCCGACGTACTCGGCGTTGCGCAGCGGGGTGTCGGGAAAGCTGACCGCGACGCGGGCGGCGACCCGGGCGCCGACCTTGTTGCCGACGCCGGGCAGTGCGTTCTGCTCGTGGACCACGACCGGGACCCTGCGACGCCGCGCGGCGAGGTAGGCCGGCACCGACACGTAGCCGCCGTAGCCGACGACGACGTCCGGTCGGACCCGGTCGACGACGGCCAGCGCCTCCTTGACCGCCCCGCGCAGACGGCCGGGCACACGGAGCAGGTCGGCCCCGGGCCTGCGCGGCAGCGGCACCGGCGCGATGAGCTCGAGCGGGTAGCCGGCCTCGGGGACCACGCGGGTCTCGAGCCCGCGCGGCGTGCCGAGGCAGGTGATCTCGATGTCGGGGTCGGCTCGACGCAGGGCGTCGGCCGTGGCCAGGAGCGGGGACGTGTGGCCGGCTGTGCCGCCGCCGGCGAGGAGTACGCGAGTCATGAGGGGGCAGACGCTACCGGCGAGCGGCGAGGCCGGCCGAACGCAGGCGGCGGCGCTGCGCCAGGGCCCGCGCAGCCTCGGGCTCGCGACGGGCGAAGCCGACCAGGAGGCCGATGGCCGCCAGGGTCGGGAGCAGGCTCGAGCCGCCGTAGGAGACCAGGGGCAGCGGGATCCCGATGACGGGCAGCAGCGCCAGCACCATCCCGACGTTGATGACCATCTGGCCGATGAGCCACACCACGATGCCGAAGGTGGCGTAACGGACGAAGGGGTCCTTGGTCTGGCGCGCGATCCGCAGGGCTGCGTAGGCGATCGTCAGGAACAGCCCGATCACCAGGAGCGTGCCGACCAGGCCGAGCTCCTCGCCGAGGACGGCGAAGATGAAGTCGGTGTGGGCCTCGGGCAGCGTGCCCCACTTCTGCTGGCTGGCCCCGATGCCCTCACCGAACAGTCCGCCGCTCGACATCGCGTAGAGCCCGTGCGCGGGCTGCCACCCGGTGCCCTGGAAGTCCTTGAACGGGTCGACGAAGGTGGTGATGCGCGAGAGCCGCTCGGTGTCGGTGGCGGCCAGGGCGAGGGCCACGACGCCCACCACCATGCTCGAGAGGAAGAACAGCCGGGCCGGGGCTCCGACGACCCAGAGCATCCCGATCAGGATGCCGAAGAGGATCAGCGCGGTGCCGAGGTCGCGACCGAGGATCACCAGGCCCGTCGCCAGGAGCATCCCCGGCACGACCGGCACCATGATCTGGTGCAGGCTGCCGAGCCGGCGCTCCTTGTTGGCGTAGATGTGAGCGGCCCAGATCACCAGGGAGAGCTTGGCGATCTCGGAGGGCTGGATCTGCAGCGGTCCGATCGCCAGCCAGTTGGTGTTGCCGTTGACCTCGACGCCCATGAAGGCGGTGAGGAGCAGCAGCACCAGGGAGACCGAGAACGCCGGGTAGGCCAGGCGCCGGACCCAGACGAGCGAGACGCGGCTCGCGACGAGGGCCGCCGGGACGCCGAGGACGGCCCACATGAGCTGGCGTCGGACGACGGCGTAGGAGTCGTCGAGCTCGGTGTAGGCGTAGACGCTGGAAGCGCTCAGCACCATCACGAGCCCGATCGTGAGCAGCAGGGCGGCCGCGCTCAGGAGCAGGTAGTAGGTGGTCAGCGGGCGCTCGAGGGCCGAGCGCAACGACTGGAACCAGGCCCCGGGGTACACGGCGAGCGGCGTGACGAGCGGGCGGGACACCGAGGGGGTGCGCTCCGGGTCGACGGTCGTCACCGGGTCACTCTCCTCGTCGCGCTGTGATCAGGGCCCGTCCACGATGGCGCGGACGGCCTCGGCGAACTTCTCGCCACGGGCCGCGTAGTCGGTGAACTGGTCCTGCGAGGCGCATCCCGGTGCGAGGAGCACCGTGTCGCCGGGGACGGCCAGTGCTGCGGCCGCCTCGACGACACGCACCATCAGGGCCTGCCCGCCGTCTACGCCCTCAGTCTCGTCGGCGTCGATGTGGATCACCCGCACATCGGGCGCGTGTCGCGAAAGCGCTCCGGCGACGACCTCGCGGTCACGCCCGATCAGCACGACGGCCCGCAGCCGCGAGGCGACCGAGCGCACGAGCTCGTCGAAGCCCGCCCCCTTGGCCAGGCCCCCGGCGATCCACACGACGGGCTCGTGGGCCATCAGCGACGACTGCGCCGCGTGCGGGTTGGTGGCCTTCGAGTCGTCGATCCAGGTGACCCCACCGGCGGACCCGACGACGGCGATGCGGTGCCCGTCGAGCCGGAAGCCGCGCAGACCGTCGCGGACGGCCGTCTGGCTCACGCCGTGCGCCCGGGCCAGCGCGGCGGCGGCCAGGGCGTTGGCGACGACGTGCGGGGCCGGCGGGGTGCCGTCGACCGAGAGGTCGTCGATCGTGCACAGCTCGGCGGCGCTGGTGCCGCGCTTTTCGATGAAGGCTCGGTCGACGAGGAGGTCCTCGACCAGGCCGAGCATCCCGACGCCGGGCATCCCGAGGGTGAACCCGACGGCCCGGGCTCCCTCGACGACGTCGGCGTCACGCACGAGCGCCTCGGTGGCGGGGTCGGCGGCGTTGTAGACGCAGGCGCGCTCGACCCCGGTGAAGATGCGGCCCTTGTCGGCCCCGTAGGCGGCCATCGCCGCCGGTCCGGAGCCGTACCAGTCGAGGTGGTCCTCGGCGAGGTTGAGCACCGCGGCGGCCTGGGCGCCCATCGAGTGGGTGTAGTGCAGCTGGAAGCTCGACAGCTCGACCGCGAACACGTCGTACGGCGTCGGGTCCATCACCGCCTCGACGATCGGGAGCCCGACGTTTCCGGCGGCCACGCTGCGGAGCCCGGCGGCTCGCAGGATCGCGTCGAGCATCTGCACCGTGGTCGTCTTGCCGTTGGTGCCGGT
>JBFJKO010000323.1:0-4258 GCA_041634935.1 Nocardioides sp. | reverse complement strand
GCCTTCACCGACGGAGTCGTGGGCACCCGGCTGATCCTGGTCGGGATCGGCGTCGCCGCGATGCTCGACAGCGTCGTCGCCTACGTCATCGTGCGCGCAGCGCCGTGGGACCTGCAGGATGCCTTGCGCTGGCTCACGGGCAGCCTCAACGGGGCCGCCTGGGACCAGGTGGCGCCCCTGGCGGTCGGACTCCTGCTCCTCGCCCCCGTGCTCCTCGGTCAGGCCCGCAACCTCGCCCTCCTGCAGCAGGGCGACGACTCGGCCACCGCCCTGGGGGTGCGGGTGGAGCGGACCCGTCTCGTCACCCTCGTCGCCGCCGTCGGCCTGGTCTCGTTCGCCACCGCAGCCGCCGGTCCGGTCGCCTTCGTCGCGTTCCTGTCCGGGCCGATCGCCGCCCGGGTGATGCGGGGAGGGGGCTCGCTCATGGTCCCGGCGGCGCTCATCGGCGCCCTGCTCGTCTGCGGGGCCGACCTGCTCGCGCAGCACGCGTTCGGCGCCCGCTACCCCGTCGGCGTGGTGACCGGTGCGCTCGGCGCGCCGTTCCTGCTCCACCTCCTCATCCGCAGCCACCAGACCGGAGGGTCCCTGTGACCAGCACCCACGCCCTGTCCGCCGAGGGCGTCACCCTCGGCTACGGAGGACGCCCCGTCGTCGAAGAGCTCGACCTCGCCGTGCCGCCGGGTCGCGTCACCGCGATCGTCGGGGCCAACGCCTGCGGCAAGTCGACGCTGCTCCGGGCGATGTCGCGCCTCCTGCGACCCACGCGGGGGCGCATCGTCCTCGACGGGCACGACCTCCACCGGCTCGACACCAAGCAGGTCGCGCGCACGCTGGGGCTCCTGCCGCAGTCGCCGGTCGCGCCGGAGGGACTGGTCGTCGCCGACCTCGTGGCCCGCGGTCGTCACCCGCACCAGCGGTTGCTCTCGCGGTGGGGCGCGGCCGACGACGAGGCGGTCGCCGAGGCGCTGGAGCTCACCGGCACCGCGTCCCTGGCCCAGCGCAGCGTCGACGAGCTCTCCGGAGGGCAGCGTCAGCGCGTCTGGATCGCGATGGCCCTGGCCCAGCAGACCGACGTGCTGCTGCTCGACGAGCCCACGACGTACCTCGACGTGAGCCACCAGGTCGAGGTGCTCGACCTGCTCACCGACCTCAACCGGCGACGCGGGACGACGATCGTCATGGTGCTGCACGACCTCAACCTCGCCGCCCGCTACGCCGACCACCTGGTGGCTCTCGCCGCCGGCCGGATCCACTCCGCCGGCGACCCACGCCGGGTCCTCACCGTCGACGCGGTCCGCGAGGTCTTCGGCCTCGAGAGCCACGTGATCGTCGACCCGGTGTCCCGGACACCACTCGTGCTGCCGATCGGGCGACACCACGCGCGCCTCGACGTCCCGGCGTCCTGACCCCGCCCAGGCCCGTCCGGGCCCGTCCAGGCCCGTCCAGGCCCGGCCAACCCCGTCCAGCCTCGTCCATCACGTCCAGCCCCGTCCCGAGGGAGTCACCATGTCCAAGCCCGGCTACCGCCCCTACTCCGTGCGCGTCGCGGCCCTCGAGCAGGTGAGCCCGAGCTTCACCCGGGTGCGCTTCGCCTCCGACGACCTGGTCGACGTCACCCGGCACGGTCCCGACCAGCGGATCAAGGTGATCCTCCCGCTGCCCGACACCGGACTGGCGTCGTTCCCGGCGGGCGACGACTGGTACGCCCGGTGGCGTCGGCAGGGCGACGGCGAGCGCAACCCGATCCGCACCTACACCCTGCGCCACTGCGACCCCGCCGCCCGCGAGCTGGTCGTCGACTTCGTCGCGCACGGCGACAGCGGCCCGGCCACCCGCTGGGTCTCCGGGGCAGCCGTGGGCGACGAGGTGCTGGTGCTCGCGCCCGACGCGACCTCGACCGCCGTCGCGGGGGGCTACGCGTGGCAGCCGGGCCGGGCGAGCACCCTGCTCGTCGCCGGTGACGAGACCGCGGTGCCGGCCATCGCCTCGATCCTCGAGTCGCTGCCCGACGACGCCTCCGGGGTGGCGTTCCTGGAGGTGCCCACCGATCTCGACGCGCAGCGCGTCCCTGCGCCCGCCGCCGTGGAGGTGCGGTGGCTGTCGCGCCGGAGCCAGGGCGAGGAGCGTCACGGCGCGCTGCTCGACCGTGAGGTCCGACGCTGGGCCGCACGCCACCTGGCCGGCGCACGGACCGGGGCCGCGGTGCCGGCCGGGGCGGAGGTCGACCCGGACGTGCTGTGGGAGGTGCCCGCGGCGGAGGTCCGTGACGGCCTCTACGCCTGGATCGCCGGTGAGGCCGGTGTGGTGACCGGGCTGCGCCGCCACCTGGTGCGCGACCTCGGGGTGGACGCCGCACGGGTGGCGTTCATGGGCTACTGGAAGGCGGGCCGGGCCGAGAGCTGAGCGGGCGTCGGTCGAGTCGGCGCCTCAGGTCGTGAGGGCCCGCACGAGGTCGTCGAGCTCGGGCGCCTGCTGTGCCTCGTCGAGGGCGTCCCGCAGCGCGGAGTCGTGGGTGGGGCGCGCGTCGGCGAGCGCGCGCCGTCCGGCATCGGTCAGCTCGGTGTAGATGCCGCGCCGGTCCTCCGAGCAGAGGATGCGGGTCAGCAGGCCGCGGTCCTCGAGCCGGTTGACCAGGCGGGTGGACGCACTGGGGGAGAGGCCTGCGGCCCGGGCCAGCTGCGCCATCCGGAGGTGCCAGCCGTCCTGACGGGAGAGGGCGTCGAGCACGGTGAACTCCACCACGGACAGGCCGTGGTCGGTCTGGAGCACCTTCTCGAGGCGCTGCTCGATCAGCTGGTGCAGCGACGCCAGCCGCCGCCACCCCTGTGCGCGGACCTCGATCGCCTCGTCACTGATGCCCATGGGGACAGGATAGCAACGAATTGAAATAGCGCGCGTGTGCAACTAACGTCAGGTGCAGGTACTTGCACACGACAGATAAACGCACGTGAAAGGAACATGATGAAGCTCGGACTGTTGGCCCTCGCGATCGGGGGGTTCGGCATCGGCCTGACGGAGTTCGTCATCGCCGGTCTGCTCCCGGAGGTCGCGGCCTCCTTCGACGTCAGCGAGGCGAGCGCGGGGTGGCTGATCTCGGGCTACGCCCTCAGCGTCGCCGTGGGCGCGATCGTGATGACGGCCGCCGTGCTGCGCCTTCCGCGCAAGCAGGTCCTGCTCGGTCTGCTGCTGCTGTTCATCGCCGGCAACCTGCTGTGCGCGGTGGCGGACACCTACGGGGTCATGATGGCCGGACGCGTCATCGCCGCCCTGTGCCACGGGGCCTTCTTCGGCATCGGCTCGGTCGTCGCGGCCGACCTGGTCGAGCCGGACAAGCGGGCCGGGGCGATCGCCCTCATGTTCGCCGGGCTGACGGCGTCCAACGTGCTCGGCGTGCCCCTGGGCACGCTGCTGGGCCAGCAGTACGGCTGGCGCTCGGCGTTCTGGGCGATCACGGCCGTTGGCGTGCTGGCATTCGTGGCGATCGCGCTGCTCGTTCCACGACCCAGCACCGAGACCGTGCCCGGGCTGCTGCGCCACGAGGTCGCGTCGTTCCGCAACGGCCAGGTGTGGCTCTCACTGGTCCTGACGGTGCTCGGCTACGGCGGGATGTTCGGTGCCTTCACCTACATCGCCTACACGCTCACCGAGGTCTCCGGCTTCGCCTCGGGCGCGGTGCCGTGGCTGCTGGTCGTCTTCGGGGTCGGCCTGTTCGGGGGAAACATCCTCGGTGGCCGCGCCGCCAACCACTCGGTCTCCGGGACGCTGCTCGTCGCCACCGGCTCGCTCACCGTCATCATGGCTGTCTTCGCCCTGGTCGCGACCTCGCCCCTGCTCGCCGTCCCCGCGCTGTTCCTGATGGGTGCGGCGGGATTCGCGACGGTCCCGGCGCTCCAGATGCGCGTCATGCAGCACGCCGGTCAGGCGGCCACGCTGGCGAGCGGGGCCAACATCGCTGCGTTCAACGTCGGTAACGGCCTCGGGGCCTGGATCGGCGGGGTCACGATCACGGCCGGGCTCGGCTACACCTCTCCGCTGTGGGCGGGCGCGTCGCTCGCGGCCGCGGCCTTCGCGCTGCTGGTCCTCGCCGTCGCCCGGGCGCGGCGCGCCGCCCCGTCCGGCTCGGCGTCGGACGTGGCGCCCGAGGCACTGGTCGGGGTCTGACGCGGCGCGGTGTGGACGGGCCCGGTTGCGACGCGCTGACTGGTCCCGTTCACGCACCGGCCATCGCACGATCGACGTCAGTTCCGTCACGATCCCT
>JBFJKO010000322.1:0-4268 GCA_041634935.1 Nocardioides sp. | reverse complement strand
CGGCTGGATCCCCTTGACCGGGACCGGGTCGAGGTCGGCCAGGTCACCGATGATCCGCACGCCGGACTCCGCGAGCGCGGCGACCGTGTGCCGGGTCTGCTCCACGACCCAGTCCTCGACCGGCAGGCCCAGGCTCGGCTCCAGGCTGCGTCGCGCCGCCAGCACCGTCTTGGCCAGCACCCGCTTGCGCAGCCGGAACATCTGCTTCGACGACACCCCGGCCTCGTCGAGCTGCTCGTTGAGGCGCCGCAGGGCGAGGATCGAGGCGAGCCCGAGCGACTCGTTGGCCGTGCGCACCACCGGGTCGGGCCCGAAGTCGACGCCGGTCGCCTCACCGAAGCGGCGGGCGAGCTCGGAGCGGTCGGCGCCCGGCTGGGGGACGGTCACGAGCGAGACCCGCTCGGGGCCGACGATCTCGGACCAGTCGCGCACGAGTCGTACGACGTGCTGCTGGCGCCAGAAGCTGCCCGCCGCGGACGCACGGTCGTGCACGCCCTCGCCGGCGCCGGGAGCGTTGGCGGCGACCTCGGAGTGGTAGTGCTCCCAGGTCCAGGAGCGGCCGTTCTGGATCGTCTCCTGCCACATCGAGACCAGGGTGCGGTTGAGGTCGCGGACGGTGAAGACGACGTCGACGTCGCCACCGAGCTCGTTGACGATACGGGTCGCGCGCTTGATCTTGACCGGCGCGAGGAACTCCATCGAGATGATCGAGGGGCCGCCTCGGTGCGCGGCGACGTCGCCGAGCATGCGCTCCCACACGGTGCGCTCGGTGTCGGCGATGCCGATCGCCTGCTGGATGGCGCGCGACTGGACTCCCCAGGTCTTGCCGGGGACGAGCACGCCGGAGGCGGCGAGCCGCTCCTTCTCCGCGAAGATGAGCGCCTGCAGATAGCTGGTGCCCGACTTCATGGTGCCGACGTGCAAGATGACGCGATCGCTGCGGGCCTGCATGCGGGCCACCCTAGAACACGCCGTCCTCCCAGTCCGTCGGCAGTCCGTGTCCGCGCGAGATCGCCAGGACCCGGCGCGTGCCCGCCGGCCAGCTCTCCAGCACCACGAGGAACTCGTGGTCGAGACCGGGGGCCCGCCGGGTCGGCTCGAGGAACAGGTGCGCGAACGGTGCCCGCGGCGTCGCCCGCTCGCTCAGGTCGGCGAGGCGGCGGCGCACGTGGTCCTGCTCGGGTGCGGAGAGGTACTGCCACATCACCGAGTGCCACAGCACGGTGAGCGACCCCTCGACCAGGCTCACGTCGTCGACGGCCTGCGCCGCGCCGGCGCGCCGGACCGTCACCGGGGTCTCCTCGGCGAGCGCCAGCGCGCCTCGCAGCCGCTCGTGCCGGACCGCCTGGTCGGCCCAGACGTACGCCGTCAGCCCCAGCCGGCCGGCGGTGGTGCTCACGTCGACCGGCATCACGTCGCTGCCGAGCCGCTCCACCACCCGCGGCCACGGCGCGCTCACCGGCACGTCCCCGGTCCAGGCCTGCTCGAGGACCACGGGTGAGTCCGCCGGGCCGAGCGAGCGACCGTCGGCCGTCGTGTAGCGGAAGCGGTCGGCGAGCAGGTTGAGGCCGGCCGAGGAGCCGATCTCGGCGAGCCGGACCGCGACGTCGCCGTGCTCGGAGGTCAGCGCCAGCAGGCCCGCCATGAGCGCAGCCGAGCGGCCGACCTCGTTGGTCTGGGGCGGGCGGTCGAGCCACTCCCGGACGGCGTCCGGCTCGTCGGCGAGCAGCGTCCGGAAGGCCGCCCACCCGCCCGATGGCTCCCAGGTGCCGCCCACGCTGGGGTAGTACGTCGCCAGCGCCCCCGCCCGGCGCTCGAGCACGAGCCGGTGCACCGAGCCGAGCAGGCGCAGCGCGGTCGCCGACGGCCCGGGCGCATCGGCATGGTCGGCGAGCACCTCGGCGCTCGGTCCCCCGGCCTCCACGTCGCGCGCCACCTGCTCGAGCAGCTCGGCGTACATCGGTGAGCCCAGCGAGGCGCAGGCGGCGCCCTGCCGACGCACGCTCTCGACGAGGTCCATCAGCGCGCCTTCAGCCCCAGCGCGCGCGCCAGGGGGTCCGCCAGCGACTCGGCGTAGGCGGTCGTCATGTGCTCGCTGTCGCGCATCGTCACGTAGCGCCCCACCACGGCGGGACACAGCCGCTGGTGGCAGAACCACTTCTCGGCGTCGACGACCGTGGCGCCGGCCTCGCCGGCCACCCGCGCGAAGCCCTGCTGGAGCCGACGCGCCTCCGGGCCGGGCTCGAAGAGGCAGGCGCCCAGGTCGGGTGCTCCCTGCGAGAGACAGACCCCGGGCTCGCGCGGCAGCTTGGGGGTGTTGGCGACCAGTGCCACCTCGGGCGCGAGGTCCTGCAGCAGCTCGATCTCGCGGCGCATGCCGTCCAGGTGCACCGCACGGAAGGTCGCCGGCCGGTTGAACCCGACGGCGCGGCGGCCGTCGGCCGTGACGACCTTGGGCAGCGCGGCGCTCGCGACGACGACCAGGTCGGGGTCGAGGTCGGCGATCGTGTCGAGCGCCCAGTCCTTGAACTCGTCGCACTCGGGCCACTCCCGCTTGGTCTCGGGGTCGAGGCGCTGCGCCTGGCTGGCGGGGCATCCGGTGAAGACGAGGTTGTAGGCGGCGTAGCCGTAGCGCTCGGCGATCAGGTTGGTGGCCGGGGTCCAGGCACGGGCGTGGGAGTCACCGAGCACGACCAGCGACCGGTCGGCGCCGGTGTCACCGACCGGGCAGAGGTCGTGGGTGCCCGAGCGGTAGTCGCACTGCCCCAGCGGCGCGGTGTCCTGGCGGATGCCGGTCAGGGGTGGCACGAGCCCCCCGGGCACCGGACGACCTTCCTGGGCGGCCAGCACCGACGCCTGCACGATCGACCGCGCCGGGTCGTCCGCCACGCGGGTGTCGAGGCGTTCGGCGTACTCGGCGGCCGTGATCGCCGGGTTGTCGGCGTTGACGCCTACGCGCCGCTCGACCCAGGCCTGGCCCACCACCAGCGCGAGCAGGAGCGCTCCGACGCCCGCCGGGTAGAGCGCCACCGCCACGCGCGGCGGCTGCCACCAGCGCCCGCGACGGAAGGGCTGCTCGACGAGGTAGTAGGTCAGCGCGCTCAGCACGACGACCGCCGCGAGCGCGAGCACGAGGTGACCCGGCGACAGCGTGCGCTCGCGCCAGTAGGAGCCGGCGATCCGGAGCACCGGGAAGTGCCAGAGGTAGAGCGAGAACGACCAGTCGCCGATCACCCGGGCCGGACCGGTCGAGAGCAGCCGGGCCACGCCGGTGCGGTCACCGCCCTCGAGCCCACCGACCCCGAGCAGGACCACGGCCCCGAGCACCGGCAGCAGCGCGGCGTAGCCCGGCATCGCCGTCTGCTCGTCGAAGCGCACCACCGCGACGACGACCGCCAGCACCCCGAGCACCGCCCCGACCTCCAGGGCCCAGCGCGGCAGCCGCAGCCGCGGCGCCACGCCGTACACGAGGGCGAGGAGCGAGCCGAGGCCGAGCTCCCAGGCCCGGGTGAGGCTGGAGAAGTAGGCCGAGGCCGGCGAGGCGTACGTCGCCCACAGCGACCAGCCGAACGACGCCAGCGTCACGACGCCGAGGGTCACCAGGGCCAGGGAACGCACGGACGCCGACCCGGCGCCGCGCGCCGTGCGACGCCGTACGACGACCGCGAGCAGGAGGAGGAGCACCGGCCAGACCAGGTAGAACTGCTCCTCGACCGCCAGCGACCAGTAGTGCTGGAGCGGCGAGACCGGCTGGTCGGTGGCGAAGTAGTCGGTCTCGACCGCAGCGAAGCGCAGGTTGGCGGCGAAGAGCGCCGACCAGACAGCGTCCTTGACGACCTCGGTGGTGCGGAGCACCGGGAGGAACAGCGCGGAGGCCACGACGGTGCCGACGAGCACGACCGTGGCGGCCGGGAGGATCCGGCGGGCCCGTCGGGCGTAGAAGTCGAGCAGCGAGACCCGACCGGTGGCGGTGGCCTCGCGCAGGAGCAGGCCGGTGATGAGGAACCCGGAGATCACGAAGAAGACGTCGACGCCCACGTAGCCGCCGGAGAAGCCGGTCAGGCCGGCGTGGCCGAGGATGACCAGCACCACGGCGACGGCGCGCAGGCCCTGGACGTCGCCGCGGAACGACGACCCGGGCGGTCGGGGACGACGGGGCCGCTGGGACGTCTCGGGCATCGCGGGCATCGGGGGCGGGACCTCTCGGTGGGCAGGTGTGGCGCGATGGTGCCACAGGCCACCCCCGACGACGAAGGACCCGCCGCGGG
>JBFJKO010000321.1:0-4291 GCA_041634935.1 Nocardioides sp. | reverse complement strand
CTTCTCCTTGAAGGCCGCGACGCCTTCCTTGCCGTCACCGACGGAGGTGTGCCACATGGCCAGGGAGTCCGACAGGTGCGCCTCGAGCGGGTGCGCGGCCGCGCCGTTGCCGTAGACCAACTGCTTGGCCAGGGCGAGCGCGACGGGGGAGCGGTCGACGACGAAGGAGCGCGCGAGCTCGAGCGCTGCGGGCAGGAGGTCCTCGGGCTCGTGGACCGAGCGCAGCAGCCGCCCGGCGTGGGCGGCCTCGGCAGTGAGCACGTCGGCGGAGTAGATCCACTCCAGGGCCTGCTGCGTGCCGACGATGCGCGGGAGGAACCAGGTCGAGGCAGCCTCCGGGACGATGCCGAGGCGACCGAAGACGAAGCCGATCCGCGCCTTGGTCGACGCCAGACGGAGGTCCATGGCCAGGGTCATGGTCGCGCCGATGCCCACCGCGGCGCCGTTGATGGCGGCGATGACCGGCTTCGGGAGCGCGTGGATGGCCAGGGTCACCCGTCCGCCGGTGTCGCGCACGCCGTCGGCGTACTCGGGGTCGTCGAAGCGAGCGCGCAGCGACTCGGGGGTGGGGTCCAGGCTCTCGTCGAGACCGAAGACGTTGCCCTCCGCGGAGAGGTCCATCCCGGCGCAGAACGCCCGCCCCGCGCCGGTGACGACCACGGCTCGTACGGCGTCGTCGAGCGCCTCGGTCGTGAACACCTCGAGCAGCTCGCGGGCCATCTGGAGGTCGAAGGCGTTGAGTGTGTCGGGGCGGTTGAGCGTCAGGGTGGCGACGCCGTCGTCGTCGACGGCCCAGTCGAGCGTCTGGTAGGTCATGGGTTCCTCACGTCGTGGGCAGTGCCCTAGGGGGCGATGCCGTTGCTGGTGCACTGCTTCTTGGTGATGTCGTCGGTGCGGTCCTCGATGATCGCGGCGAAGAGCGGGCGGGCCCGGTCGAGGTCCCAGTAGTTGGCGGAGCCGTCGGTCACCGGCATGGTGCACGTGAGCTCGACGCTCGTCATGCTCAGCGCCCACCGGCCCGCCTCGATGCTGCTGGTGCCCTTGCCGAACACGAAGAACCGGGGCACCGCCCGGTTGAGGTTCCACCAACGGACCGGGTTGACCACGGTCCAGGGGGAGAGCACCTTGTCGCCCACCGCGGAGACCACCTCGCGCTGGCGCCGGACGCGCTCGAGGTCGCCGAGCTGCGAGACCTTGCGCGAGCGCGCGTAGCCGAGCGCCTCTGCGCCGTCGAGGGTCTGACGACCCTTCTTGATGTTGATGCCGGCCAGGTCGTCGTCGAGCCGTTCCTTCGCGTTGACCTCGACGCCGCCGACGGCGTCGACCACGTCGGCGACACCCCCGAGCCCGATCTCGACGTAGGTGTCGATGCGGATGCCGGTGGTGTCCTCGACGATCCGGGTCAGGAGCGGCACCCCGCCCTTGGCGTAGGCGGCGTTGATCTTGCTGACGCCGTAGAGCGAGGAGTCGGTGATCGTGTCGCGGGGGATCGAGATCAGCACGTTCGGCCCGTCGCCGGTGTGCAGGATCATGATCGTGTCGGTGAGCTCGCTCTGCGCGTTGCCGGTGGTCAGGCGCTTGCGCTCGGCGGGGGTGAGGTCGGCGCGGGAGTCACTGCCGACCAGGAGGTACGTCGTGCCAGGCTGCTCGGCGGGCCGCGCGCCCTTGGGCTCGAAGGCGACCTGGTCCGAGCTGCTCCACGTCACGAAGGGCACGGCGACCACGAAGACCGCCCAGAGCAGCACGAGCACGAGCGCCGTGCGCAGGTAGAAGCCCGGACGGCGCAGCCGCCTGCTCCAGAAGCCGCCGCCGGTGCGACCGGGCGTGGGCGTGGGAGTGGGGGCCGGTGCCGGCTGCGGCGTCGGTCGTGCCGAGCGCTGACCCGGCGGGGGAGGCGGGGCCGCAGCGCCGTCGGGACGCGGCTGCACGGGGATCCGGCGGGTGGCCATCGACTCGTCGCCGTCGGGCCGGCCGGACTGGTCGGGCTGTCCCGGCTGCTGGGGGGTGGACTCGTGGGGGCTGGGGGCGGAACCGCGTCCGCCGTAGAGCCATCCGAACTCGGGGCCGTCCGCGGGCCCGCCGCTCTTCGGCCGGTCGTCTGACATGGAACCAGACGCTACCGCCCGGGCCCACGCCATCGGCGACGAGGACCACCCGAAGCGTCCGGCGCGTCGAGAGCCGTGTGACGGGTGGGACTGGTGATACTGAGTGGTCAGGGGCCGTCAGGGCTCCGCTCCACGTGTCCCGACGTTCTGCTTCCTTCCCCCAGCAGAAAGTGATCCACCCGATGTCTCCCGTCTCCGAACGTGCCGCACAGGTTCGGTTCCGCCGCGCCCTGTCGCTGATGGCCATGACGCTCGTCGCGCCCGGCTCGGCTCAGCTGGCCGCCGGTGACCGCCGCGTCGGCACGATCGCCCTGCGCGTCTGGCTCGGCCTCTGGGCGCTCGGTGCGGTCACGCTGCTGGCCCTGCTCGTCAACCGTGGGCTGGCCCTCTCGCTCGCCTTCAATCCCTCGCTGCTCCTGGTGGTCAAGCTCGCCATGTTCGTGCTCGCGATCGGCTGGGCCGGGCTGTTCGTCGATGCCTGGCGGATCGGTGCGCCCCTCAGCTACGGCCTCCAGCACCGTCGTACCGCCGTGGCGGTCAACGGGGTGCTCTGCTTCAGCGTGGCCGGCACCCTGCTCTTCGGCGCCCACCTCGTCGGCGTCCAGCGCGACCTCACCATCGCGCTCTCCGGCAGCGGTGGGTCGAGCGCGGCCCACGACGGACGCATCAACGTGCTGCTCATGGGCGGCGACTCCGGTGACGGTCGCTGGGGCCTGCGCCCGGACTCGATGACGGTCGCCTCGATCGACGACGAGACCGGCCGCACCGTGCTGATCTCCCTGCCGCGCAACATGGCCAAGTTCCCCTTCCGCGAGGGCTCGGTGATGGACAGGCAGTTCCCCGCGGGCTTTGACTGCGACGGCTGCTACCTCAACGGGGTCAGCACGTGGGCCGAGGACCACACCGACCTGTTCCCGCGCTCGGACAACCCGGGCGTCGACGCCACGATCATGGGCATCGAGGGGATCACCGGACTGAGCATCAACTACTGGGCGATGGTCAACCTGCAGGGCTTCAAGGACCTCGTCGACGCGGTGGGTGGGGTGACGCTCAACGTGCGTCAGGCGATCCCCGTCGGCGGTCTCGGCGACGACGTCACCGGCTACATCGAGCCCGGCACCCGCAAGCTCTCCGGCTTCGAGACGCTCTGGTACGCCCGGGCCCGCGAGGGCTCCGACGACTACTCGCGCATGGCCCGCCAGAAGTGCGTGATGAGCGCGATGCTCTCGCAGATCAGCCCGCAGACGGTGGTGTCCAACTTCGCCTCCCTCGCTCAGGCCTCGGCCGCGATGATCTCGACCAACATCCCCTCCTCCGACTTCAGCACGCTCGCCGAGCTCGCCCTGAAGGCGAAGTCGCAGAAGATCTCCACGGTCTCGCTGGTCCCGCCGATGATCAACACCGGCGACCCCGACATCGACGTCGTCCGGAGCATGGTCACCGAGGGCATCGACCGGGCCGAGGGCACCGCGCCGGCACCCGAGCCGAAGAAGAGCAGGAAGAAGAAGCAGGGCGCGCCCACGACCCAGCCCGTCACCGGCGGGTCGCTGGGCTCGATGAGCACGGGCTACGCCGCCAACCAGGCCGAGGACCTCGGCGCCAGCTGCTGATCCCGGCCTCGGCCGGGCAGGCCGGGCGGGTCGGGGCTGTCAGGGCCGTCGGGCCGTCAGGAGCGGACGAGCTCGTCGGCCCAGCCGCGGCGGGCGGCGTCGTACGTCGCGGCGTCACCGGCTGCGACCAGGCCGTCGCGGCTCTCGTGCCGGGGGTCGTACGGCGTCCCGTGCAGCGTCGCGACGCTCCCGCCGGCCTCGGTGACCAGCAGGGCGCCGGGCGCGTGGTCCCACGGCTTCGTGGCGCGGTAGAGCAGGTAGTCGGCGCCGCCCTCGACCAGCTGAGGGAAGTCGATCCCGCAGCTGGCCCAGGTGAGGGCGAGCGGCGGGAGCCCCGGCACCTCGCGGCCCACCCAGGAGCGGCGCGAGGTGTGCCCGCGGGCGGGGTCGACGGCGACGGTCGTCGTCAGCCGGCGGCCGTTGCAGTAGGCCCCGGCGCCGCGCTCGGCGACGTAGGCGCGTTCGTGCTGGGGCTGCCAGATCCAGGAGCGGACCACGGCGCCGGCGCGCAGCTCGGCGACCATCACGGCGTGGTCGGGGGAGCCGTGCACGAAGTTCTTGGTGCCGTCGATGGGG
>JBFJKO010000320.1:0-4295 GCA_041634935.1 Nocardioides sp. | reverse complement strand
GCCGTCGGAGAAGGGGACGTACTCGGCGTCGAGCACCTCCTTCTTCTTCTTGCCCATGGCTCGGCGCAGCAGGTCGGCCTGACCCAGCGTGTAGCCCGCGAGCTTCTGGGCCACGGCCATGACCTGCTCCTGGTAGACGATCAGGCCGTAGGTCTGGCCCAGGATCTCCTGGAGCGGCTCCTCGAGCTCGGGGTGGATCGGGGTCGACTCCTGCTTGCCGTTCTTGCGCAGGGCGTAGTTGGTGTGCGAGTCGACGCCCATCGGACCCGGGCGGTAGAGCGCGAGGACGGCCGAGATGTCCTCGAAGTTGTCGGGGCGCATGAGACGGAGCAGGCCACGCATGGCGCCGCCGTCGAGCTGGAAGACGCCGAGGGTGTTGCCGGTGCCGAGCAGCTGGTAGGACGCCTCGTCGTCGAGGCTGAGGTCCTCGAGGACCAGCTCCTCGCCGCGGTTGGCCCGGATGTTGTTGACGCAGTCGTCGAGGACCGTGAGGTTGCGCAGCCCCAGGAAGTCCATCTTGATGAGGCCGAGGTTCTCGCAGGTCGGGTAGTCGAACTGCGTGATCATCGCGCCGTCGGAGGGGCGCTTGAGCATCGGGATGATGTCGAGCAGCGGCTCGCTCGACATGATCACGCCGGCGGCGTGCACGCCCCACTGCCGCTTGAGGCCCTCGATGCCGATCGCGGTGTCGACGACCTTCTTCACGTCGGCGTCGCCGTCGTAGAGGCTGCGGAACTCCCCGCCCTCGCCGTAGCGCTTGTGCTGGGGGTCGAAGATCTCCTGCAGCGGGACGTCCTTGCCCATCACCGCGGCCGGCATGGCCTTGGTGATCCGGTCGCCCATCGCGAACGGGTAGCCGAGGATGCGACTGGAGTCCTTGACCGCCTGCTTGGCCTTGATGGTGCCGTAGGTGACGATGTAGGACACCCGGTCGTCGCCGTACTTCTCGGTGACGTACTTGATGACCTCGCCGCGGCGACGCTCGTCGAAGTCGATGTCGAAGTCGGGCATCGAGACACGGTCGGGGTTGAGGAACCGCTCGAAGATCAGGCCGTGGACGAGCGGGTCGAGGTCGGTGATCCGCATCGCGTAGGCCACCATCGAGCCGGCACCGGAGCCACGGCCGGGGCCGACCCGGATGCCGTTGTTCTTGGCCCAGTTGATGAAGTCGGCGACGACGAGGAAGTAGCCGGGGAAGCCCATCTGCACGATGACGCCGAGCTCGAACTCGGCCTGCTTGCGCGAGGCCTCCGGCACGCCGTTCGGGTAGCGCGCCTGCAGGCCTCGCTCGACCTCCTTGACCAGCCAGGAGTCCTCGCTCTCGCCCTCGGGGCAGGGGAACTTCGGCATGTACTTGCCGACGGCCTCGGAGAACTCGACGTCGCAGCGCTCGGCGATCAGCAGCGTGTTGTCGCAGGCCTCGCGCAGGTCGTACTTGTCGACCCACAGGGCCCGCATCTCGGCTGCGGACTTGAGGTAGTAGCCGTCACCTGAGAAGGCGAAGCGCTGTCCGGGGCCGTCGCCGGCCGGGATGTCCATCGTGGACCCGGAGTTGATGCAGAGCAGGTGCTCCTGCGACTTGGCGTCCTCGCGCATGACGTAGTGGGAGTCGTTGGTCGCGAGCAGCGGGATCTTCAGGTCGCCCGCGAGGCGCAGGAGCCCGTCGCGGACGCGGTTCTCGATGTCGAGACCGTGGTCCATCAGCTCGAGGAAGTAGTTGTCGCGCCCCAGGATGTCCTGGAAGTCGGCCGCGGTCTGCCGGGCCGCGGCATAGTTGCCGTGGCGCAGGTGCACCTGGATCTCGCCCGAGGGGCAGCCGGTGGTGCCGATGATGCGCTGGGAGTGCTGCGCGAGCAGCTCGCGGTCGGCACGCGGGTGCTGGACGAACCCGTCGCGCCAGGCCCCGGTCGAGATGCGGAAGAGGTTGTGCATGCCCTGCGTGGACTCCGAGAGCAGGGTCATGTGGGTGTAGGCACCGCGCGAGGAGACGTCGTCGGGGCCGCCGCCGTAGAAGTTGACGCGCTTGCGCTCGTGGCGGCTGATGTTGGGGGTGAAGTAGGCCTCGATGCCGATGATCGGCTTGACGCCGGCCTTCTTGGCCTTGGAGTAGAACTCGTAGGCCCCGAACACGTTGCCGTGGTCGGTCATGGCCACGGCCGGCATCTCGAGCTCGGCAGCGCGCTCGGTGAGCGCTCCGAGCCGGGCCGCGCCGTCGAGCATGGAGTACTCGGTGTGGACGTGGAGGTGGACGAAGGAGTCCTTGCTCCCGGTCGAGGTTCCGGTGGTGGTCACGGGGGTACCGGCAGACATCGGTGGTGTTCCTCGTCGGTCGTGAAACGGGCGTGCGACAGGGTCTCGTGCGTGCTGGTTGAGCAGCCGTGCGACCTTCTCGGGGAAGGTCCCCAGACTACGTCACCGGCGCGACCGATGGTGCCAGGCACCTCCGACACCGGCGGCTCCCCCACGGGTCACGGGCACCAGAGCATCCGGACGTCCGGAGCCCCCTCCTCGTTGTCGGAGCCGTCGGTGCGCTCGACCTCCACGAGACCGTGGCGCGCGTAGAAGCGGCGCGCGCCCGCGTTGGACTCGAAGACCCACAGACCGAACCCGTCGGGGCGCAGCGCCTTGGCCAGGTCGAGCAGAGCCGCCCCGATCCCCTGCCCCGCGTACTCCGGCACGACGTACAGGTCGTCGAGCCACTCGGCGGTCAACCGCGCGTAGGCGGCGACCTCGCCCGCGACCTCGGCGACCCAGACCTCGTCGCTGAGCAGGCGGTCCGTCAGCCAGCCCTCGACCTCGGCGGCGTCGTGGACGCCGGGCGGCATGGCACCCGAGGCAGCGGCCGCGGCCCTGGCCCGGAGGTGGACGCGGGCGAGGTCGGCGGCCTCCTCAGGGAGCGCCGGGCGCAGCGTCAGGTCAGTCGGAGTCGCGGATGGCATCGAGCGAGCGGGCGAGGTCGTCGGGGTACGGCGACTCGTACTCCACGTAGGCACCGGTGTCGGGGTGCTCGAAGCCGAGCTTGACGGCGTGCAGCCACTGACGACCGACCTTGAAGCGCCTGGCCAGCGTCGGGTCGGCGCCGTAGGTCAGGTCGCCGACGCACGGGTGCTTCAGCGCGGCCATGTGCACGCGGATCTGGTGCGTGCGCCCGGTCTCGAGGTGCACCTCGAGCAGGCTCGCGAACCGGTGGGCCTCGAGCGTCTCGTAGTGGGTGACGCTGGCGCGACCGCCGTCGAGGACGGCGAACTTGTAGTCGGCGCCGGGGTGGCGAGCGATCGGGGCGTCGATCGTGCCCTCGAGCGGGTCGGGGTGGCCCTGGACCACCGCGTGGTAGGTCTTGTCGACGGTGCGGTGGCGGAAGGCGTTCTTGAGGACCGAGTAGGCGTGCTCGGACTTGCAGATCACCATGACGCCCGAGGTGCCCACGTCGAGGCGCTGCACGATGCCCTGACGCTCGGAGGCGCCACTGGTGGCGATCCGGAACCCGGCCCCGGCGAGGTGGCCCACGACGGTCGGGCCGGACCAGCCCGGCGACGGGTGCACGGCGACACCGACCGGCTTGTCGATCACGACGATCGAGTCGTCGTCGTGGATGATCCCGATGCCCTCGACGACCTCGGGGACGATCGCGAGCGGATCGGTCTCGACCGGGATCGTCACCTCGAGCAGCGAGCCGGGCAGCACACGCTCGATCTTGCTCACCCCGGCGCCGTCGACGCTCACGAGGCCGCGGCCGATGAGCTCGGCCGCGCGCGTGCGGGAGAGCCCGAGCATCTGCGCGATGGCGGAGTCGACGCGCTCCCCGCCGAGGCCCTCGGGCACGTGGAGGCTGCGGTAGTCGGCCTGGTTCACTCGGTGTCCTTGTGCGGGTCGGCCCCGGAGTCCGTGGCGGTCTCCTGCTCGTGGGGGTCGTCGGGGTCTGCGTGGTCGCCCTCGCGCGTGCCGTCGAGACGGATGCCGCGGAAGGCCTGCAGGATGATCAGTCCGGCTGCCACGTTGATGCAGATGTCGGCGATGTTGAAGATCGGCCAGTTGGGCAGCTGGAGGAAGTCGATGACGTGGCCGCGGAACGCACCGGGCGAGCGCAGCACCCGGTCGGTGAGGTTGCCGAGCACGCCGGCGAGCAGCAGGCCGAGGCCGACGGCCCACAGGGTGCTGCCGAGGCGACGGGAGAACCACAGGACCGTGAGCGCGGCGACGACGGCGAGCGCGCTGAGGAGCGGCGTGAGACTGGTGCCGATGCTGAAGGCGGCGCCGGGGTTGCGCACCAGGTTGAGCTGGAGGAGGTCGCCGAT
>JBFJKO010000319.1:0-4313 GCA_041634935.1 Nocardioides sp. | reverse complement strand
TCGGCCAACCTTCCTCTGGCCGGCGCCTTCGAGGTCGCCCGCCCCGGCGACACCGTCTGGGCGCTCGACGTCACTCGCACCGCTCCGCTGCGGGCGATGCACAACCCGCTCGACGTGCTCATCGCCTCGCTCGTGGCGACCGTACGGCGCCAGGAGCCGCCGGTCGTGCCGGCGGGCGTGGCCCTGCGTCACATCCACCTCGACAACGACTTCGACTGCGGACGGGTGCTCGACTTCACCCACACCGGGGCGCTGATGCGGCTCGGCGAGCAGGCAGCCACCGCCGAGCTGCTGCAGGGCGCCTCCGCGGCTGCCTGACCCACAACTCGGCCCTCGGACCCACAGGCGCCGATTGTGGGTCCACAGGCGATCGACCCCTACTCCGGGTTTGCGTGACCCTGAAGACTGGACGGACCACCCTCCCCAGCAGTGCGCCCTCCAGGAGTCACCCCATGTCCCACCTCCGTGTCGCCGTCGTCGGCGCCGGTCCGGCCGGCATCTACGCCGCCGACTTCCTCACCTCCGAGCACCCCGACGTGCAGGTCGACGTGCTCGAGCGCCTGCCCGCGCCGTACGGCCTGGTCCGCTACGGCGTCGCGCCGGACCACCCGCGGATCAAGGCGATCATCAAGGCGCTGCACCGGGTGCTAGGACGCGAGCGGATCCGCTTCCTCGGCAACGTCGAGTACGGCACCGACCTCAAGCTCGCCGACCTCCAGCGCCACTACGACGCCGTCATCTTCTCCACCGGCGCGATGGCCGACCGCGACCTCGACATCCCCGGCATCGACCTGCCCGGCAGCCACGGCGCGGCCGACTTCGTCTCCTGGTACGCCGGCCACCCCGACGCCCCGCAGACCTGGCCGCTCGAGGCGCGCGAGGTCGCCGTGCTCGGTGCCGGCAACGTGGCGCTCGACGTCGCCCGGATGCTCGCCAAGCCGGCCGAGGAGCAGCTCGTCACCGAGATCGCCGACAACGTCTACCAGGGCCTCGCGCTCAACCAGGCCCGCGACATCCACGTCTTCGCCCGGCGTGGTCCGGCGCAGATCAAGTTCACGCCCATGGAGCTGCGCGAGCTCTCGCACTCGCCCGAGGTCGAGGTGATCGTGCACCCCGAGGGCTTCGAGATCGACGAGGCCAGCCAGGCGGCGATCAGCAGCAACAAGGGCGTGCGCCTCGTCGTCGACACGCTCCTCAAGCACGTCGAGGCCGAGCCGACCGGCGCCTCGCGCCGGATCCACATCCACCTGTGCCAGGCACCGGTCGAGGTCCTCGGCACCGACCGGGTCGAGGGCCTGCGCACCGAGATCACCGAGCTCCAGGGTGACGGCACGGTGCGCGGCACCGGCGAGCACGTCGTCACGCCCGTGCAGGCGGTCTACCGCGCGGTCGGCTACCTGCCCTCCGAGATCGTCGACCTGCCCTACGACCACGTCGCGGGCCTGGTGCCCAACGACGCCGGCCGGGTCGTCGACCTGGACGGCGCGGCCGTGCCCGGCACCTACGTGACCGGCTGGATCAAGCGCGGCCCCGTCGGCCTCATCGGGCACACCAAGTCGGACGCCGCCGAGACCGTCGCGAGCCTGCTCGCCGACCTCGAGACGCACACCGCGCCCGAGGACGTCGACCGCACCGACCCGGATGCGTTGATCGCCCACCTCGCCGAGCGCGGCGTCGACGTCACCACCTGGGACGGCTGGGAGGCGCTCGACGCGCACGAGATCGCCCTGGGCGAGGCGCAGGGTCGCGAGCGGATCAAGGTCGTGCCGCGCGAGGAGATGCTGCGCATCGCCCGCTCACGCTGAGGTCGGGCAGGTCGGGCAGGTCGGGCGAGTCGGCCGTCGGTTCAGGCGGGCACGACCGCCTTCACGACCTGACCGGTCGCGACGACCTTGTCGCCGACCCGCACCTCGGCCGACAGGAAGGCGTGGGTGCGACCCAGGCGGTCGACCCGCGCGGTGCACCGGACGACGTCGCCCTCACGGGCCGCGGCGATGATCGAGGACGTCGTGCTCACCGTCACCGCGTGCGACCCGTCGGGCAGCGAGTCCAGCAGCCTCAGGAAGCACGTCACGTCGAGCAGCAGGGGCACCAGCCCGCCGTGCAGCACCGCCGACGGGTTGACCGTGCCCGCGGTGACCGGCATCTCGACCCCGGCCGACGGGTCGCCGTCCACGGCCGGGCGCAGGCCGAGCGAGCGGTGCAGCGGGAGGTCGAAGACGGCGCGAAGGGTCTCGGTACGGCGCTCAGGGGTCACGGGGGTCCTCGTCGGTCGTCGACCCGGACCTGGGGCGGTCCGGATCGGTGGGTCAGCGCCAGCCGAGGGCGGGCGCCACGTCGCGCACGATCGTCTCAAGCACGTGCGCGCAGTAGTCGACGCCCAGCTGGTTGGGCACGGTGAGCAGCAGGGTGTCGGCGGCCGCGATCGCCTCGTCGGCGGCCAGCTCGGCGACCAGCCGGTCCGGCTCGGCGGCGTAGGTCTTGCCGAACCGTGCGATGCCGCCGTCGATCATCCCGACCTGGTCGCTGCCGCGACCCTGGGTGCCGAAGTAGGCGTGGTCCTGCGCGGTGACGATCGGGAAGATGCTCCGGCTCACCGAGGTGCGGGGAGTGCGCGTGTGCCCGGCCTCGGCCCAGGCCTGGTGGAACAGCGCGAGCTGTTTGGCCTGCAGCTGGTGGAACGGCACGCCGGTGTCCTCGGTCAGCAGCGTCGAGCTCATCAGGTTCATGCCCTGGCGGGCGGTCCACTCCGCCGTGGCGCGCGTGCCGGCGCCCCACCAGATGCGGTCGCGGAGACCGGGGGAATGTGGCTCGATCCGCAGCAGGCCGGGCGGGTTGGGGAACATCGGCCGTGGGTTGGGCTCGGCGAACCCCTCCCCCTCGAGCACCTTCAGGAATGCCGCGGTGTGCTCACGCGCGAGGTCGGCGTGGTCCTGTCCCTCGCGGGGCTCGTGGCCGAAGTAGCGGTAACCGTCGATCACCTGCTCCGGTGACCCCCGACTGATGCCGAGCTGGAGTCGCTCCCCGGAGATGAGGTCGGCCGATCCGGCGTCCTCGGCCATGTAGAGCGGGTTCTCGTAGCGCATGTCGATCACGCCGGTGCCGATCTCGATCCGGCTGGTGCGCGCACCGACCGCGGCGAGCAGGGGGAACGGCGAGGCGAGCTGGCGCGCGAAGTGGTGCACGCGGAAGTACGCCCCGTCCGCGCCGACCTCCTCGGCCGCGACCGCGAGGTCGATGGACTGCAGCAGCACGTCGGAGGCGCTGCGCGTGGCCGACTGCGGCGACGGCGTCCAGTGGCCGAAGGACAGGAACCCGATCTTCTTCATGGCGGGCTCAACACTGGTTGAAGTGTTGACTATTCCGGTGCGGAGTCCGCGAGGGTCAGGCGTGGCCGGCCTGCGGGCCGTCGACCTCGAAGGCGTTGTCGTCGGGCTCGACGGCGTCCTCGTGCTGCTCCTCGTCGATCTCGCGGCCGGCGGTCGGGGCGCCGTCCGTGGTGCCGCCGACGCCCTCGGGGGCGCTGATGTCGTCGTCGATGCGGTCGGGGTTGATCTGTTCCTCGGTCATGCGACGAACCTAGGGCCGCCGAGGGAGGGCACGAATCCCCCCAGCGGGTGCCGCAGCCTCTTGACGAGCACCCCGGCCGGGAGTAGTCAGAGGGCTCGGCAACAGAGATCCGTCGAGGACTCGGGACCTCGGCACGACGCGCCCTGGAGGGCCCGATGTCGCACCGTCCCCGATTTCGTCAGTTCCTCGTCGTCCTGGTCGCCGCCCTGGTCGTGGCCGCCGGAGCGAACCTGGCTGCCCAGGCCGCCGGCGGCGGCAAGGGCAAGCCGGTCCTCGCCGGCAAGACCACCTTGTCGAGCAAGCTCACCACCCTCAAGCGCACCAAGGCCGGTCCCGCGCTCAAGCTGAAGACCAAGGCCGGCTCGCCACCGCTCGCCGTCACGTCGTCCGAGCGGGTGGCGAGGCTCAACGCCGACCAGGTCGACGGCCTCGACGCCGACGACCTCGCCACGACGACCTACGCCTACCAGGTCCCGGGAGGTGGCACCCCGGCAGCGACGCGAAGCGTCGTCTTTCCCGACCTGCCCGCAGGGGCCTACCTCGTGACCTACGCGGTGGCGCTGCAGGGCACCGGGTCCTTCACCCAGGCGCAGTGCCTCCTCCGGCAGGACGGCGTGGCCCGGGTGATCGGCCTCGACTACGCGGGGCTCAAGGGCGGGTTCGCCACCGCCTCGTCGAGTGGTCGGGTGGACGTGACGGCTGGAGACGTCAGGTTGATCTGCTCGGGCAGCACGACCTTCCTC
>JBFJKO010000318.1:0-4320 GCA_041634935.1 Nocardioides sp. | reverse complement strand
GTCGCCGAAGGGCAAGGGCGACCAGCGCGACCGGGGCCAGAAGGACCAGAAGGACCAGCAGAACCAGAAGGACCAGAAGGACCAGGGCAACCAGGGCAACCAGGGCAACCAGGGCCAGCCGTCCGACCAGGGCGACGGCGACGACGAGGGCCGCCCCGGTCGCAACCGGCGGCGTCGGGGTCGCGACCGCACACGTGGCAACAACCCGGGCGGAGGTCCCGGCGGCGGTGGTGGTGGTGCCGGTGGTGGTGGCCAGCACGGCGGGTCGCACCGCACCAACGAGCCCGACACGACGATCCTCGAGGACGACGTCCTCGTGCCGGCGGCGGGCATCCTCGACGTGCTCGACAACTACGCGTTCGTGCGCACCAGCGGCTACCTGCCCGGCACCGACGACGTCTACCTGTCGCTGTCGATGGTGCGGAAGTTCGGGCTGCGGCGCGGTGACGCCATCGTCGGGCAGGTGCGTCAGCCCCGCGAGGGCGAGCGCAAGGAGAAGTTCAACCCGATGGTGCGCATCGACAGCGTCAACGGCGCCGACGCGCAGCAGGCCGCGTCGCGACCGGAGTTCGACGCCCTGACCCCGGTCAACCCCACGGACCGGCTCCGGATGGAGACCGGCCCGGACGACCTCACCGGTCGGGCGATCGACATCGCTGCGCCCATCGGCAAGGGTCAGCGGGGCCTGGTGGTCTCCGAGCCCAAGGCCGGCAAGACGATGGTGCTCAAGGCGATCGCGCGCGCGGTGACGGCCAACAACCCCGAGTGCCACCTCATGGTCGTGCTGGTCGACGAGCGTCCCGAGGAGGTCACCGAGTTCCAGCGCAGCGTCAAGGGCGAGGTGATCGCCTCGACGTTCGACCGGCCCGCCGCCGACCACACGCTGGTCGCCGAGCTGGCGATCGAGCGCGCCAAGCGGCTCGTCGAGCTCGGTCACGACGTCGTCGTCCTGCTCGACGGGATCACCCGCCTGAGCCGCGCCTACAACCTGACGGTCCCGGCCTCCGGGCGGGTGCTCTCCGGGGGTGTCGACGCGGCTGCGCTCTACCCGCCCAAGCGGTTCTTCGGCGCCGCCCGCAACGTCGAGAACGGCGGGTCACTGACCATCGTCGCGACCGCGCTCGTCGAGAGCGGCTCGCGCCTGGACGACGTGATCTTCGACGAGTTCCGGGGCACCGACAACATGGAGCTGCGCCTGCGGCGCGACCTGGCCGAGAAGCGCCTCTTCCCCGCCGTCGACGTCGTCGAGTCGGGCACGCGACGCGAGGACCTGCTGCTGAGCACGGAGGAGGTCGCGATCGTCGCCAAGCTGCGACGCACGCTCGCCTCCCTCGACAACGAGCAGGCTGCTGACATGCTGATCTCGCGACTCTCGTCGACACAGAGCAACATCGAGTTCCTCACCCAGGTCCAGAAGACCACCCCGACCCGCAGCGGAGTTGAGTGACATGGCCAGGATCGTGGTCGCGGACGACGACATCGACATCCGTGAGCTCGTCGAGTTCAAGCTCTCCACGATGGGCCACGAGATCGTCGCCGTGGGTGACGGCGGGGCCGCGCTGGAGGCCTGCCGGGCCCACAAGCCCGATCTCGCCGTCCTCGACGTGATGATGCCGGGGGTCTCCGGGCTCGACGCGATCAGGATGATCCGCTCGGACCCCGACCTGCTCGACCTGCCGGTCATCCTGCTCACCGCCCGGGCGCAGGAGTCCGACGTGGAGACCGGCTTCGACTCGGGCGCCGACGACTACATCACCAAGCCGTTCAGCCCCCGTGAGCTCGCCTCCCGGGTGGAGGCGCTGCTCAGCCGTACGACCTGACGCCTGTCCCGACCGGCCCGACCGGCCGGCCCGACCGGTCGGTCCCGCCGTGCTCTGTCGGCAGGTGTGGTTAGGATCGCGGGAATCCGTACGGGGTATACGGGCACGATGGGGGGTGTGTCATGGGTGTCGCCGCGCAGGTGGTCGACCCGGGCCGCCCGGTTTCGCGGATGCTGGCCCCTGTCATCTGGCGTCTCGGCGCCCTCGTGGCCCTCATGGCGGCGGTGTCCGTGGTCGGGGTCGTGGTGTCCATGCAGGCCCTCAACCGTTCCTCCGACGTCGTCCTGCCGGCCGTCCAGGTGCACGACCAGGTGGTGCGCGACCTCTCCGACGTCGAGGCTGCGGTCACCGGCTGGGAGATCAGCGGCTCGCGCACCTACCGGGTCGACTTCACGCTCGGCGTGACCGACCTCGAGGCCTCGATGGTGGCGCTCGAGGAGACCACCGCGAGTCTGCCCGCGGTGGCACCGGCGGTCGAGTCCGAGGTCACCAGGATCCGCATCTGGCTCAGCTCCTACGCCCGTCCGCGCCTCGACGCCGCCGGAGGGCCCGGCACCTACGACCTGACCGCCTTCGAGACCGGCCGCGAGCTCGCGGCCGACGTCGCCGGCGCCCACAGCCGCACCGAGGAGGCGTTGACCGCGGCCGGCGACGACGCCCGCGCCCTGGCGATGTTCAGCTTCCGGGTCACGATCGTCCTGGTGCTCCTGCTGATGGGGCTGGCCTGGATCCTGATCGGCCGCACCCGCTCGACCCTGCTGGACGAGCTGTCCGAGCCGCTGCTGGCGCTGGAGAAGGTCGTCCAGCGGATGCTGAAGAACGACCCCGAGAGCAGGGCGGTCGACGACCGTGGACCGAAGGAGGTCCGGGCGATCGCGCGGGCGTTCAACGACTTCGCCGACGCCCAGTCGCGTGCCCGTGCGGTCGAGGGCCGGATCCAGGACGAGCTGCACGTGCTCGACAGCGCGAAGGACGACTTCGTCTCCAACGTCTCCCACGAGCTGCGGACCCCGCTGACGACCATCAGCGGCTACCTCGAGATGGTCGCCGACGAGTTCCAGGGACAGCTCGAGCCCCGGCACGACCGGATGCTCGAGGCGACCCGCCGCAACGTGACCCGCCTGCGGACCCTCATCGACGACCTCCTGGCGCTCTCGAAAGCCGAGCAGCGTGCCGGCGACCTCGAGCCCGGCGACGTCACGGCGATGGTGATGGATGCCGTCACCGACGTCCGGATGACCGCGGCGCGCCGCGGGATCACCGTCGAGGTGGTCGGTTCCGACGAGCCGATGATGGTGGTCTCCGACCGCGCGATGCTCTACCGCGCCTTCCTCAACATCCTCACCAACGCGGTGAAGTTCAGCCACGACAACGGCTCGGTGGAGGTCAGCGTCACGCGGATCCGCAACCGGGTCGAGATCTCGGTCCGCGACCACGGCATCGGCATCCCCAGGGCCGAGCTCGACCGGCTCGGCACGCGTTTCTTCCGCGCCTCCAACGCGATGACCAACGAGATCGCCGGCACGGGCCTCGGCCTGCGCATCGTGCAGACGATCATCGACCGGCACGCCGGCGACGTCATCATCGAGTCCGCCGAGGGCGAGGGCACCACCGTCTACGTGCGGCTGCGCCTGCACGGCGAGCGCATCGGGCTCGTCGACAACGACTCCGTGGTGCAGCTCTCCGAGCACCGCGCGCTCTAGCCGTACCGGCGCCCGAGGCCGGAATTGGGCAGCGCCCGTCGGCGTTAGTAGGCTTGACCAGTTGTTCCGGTTCCCGTCCCGCGTATCCCGCGCGCTGACGACCCGGCGCTCTCCCAGCCATGGGACTATCAGCGAGGTACACCATGAAGAAGGACATCCACCCCGAGTACACCGCCACCCAGGTCTCCTGCACCTGTGGCGCCACGTTCACCACGCGCAGCACCGCCGCGGCCGGCACGATCCGCGCCGACGTGTGCTCGCAGTGCCACCCCTTCTACACCGGCAAGCAGAAGATCCTCGACACCGGTGGCCGCGTCGCCCGCTTCGAGGCGCGCTACGCCAAGAAGAAGGCCGCTGAGCCCGAGGCCGCTGACAAGTAGCCCCCTGACCGACGCCGGTTCCCGCCTCGAGCGGGGGCCGGCGTCGGCGTGTTTTGCCGTCGTCCCGGGATCTGCACCAGAGGAGAGCACCAACGATGTTCGAGGCCGTCGAGGGCATGCTGATGGAGCACCGCGAGCTCGAGGGGCGCCTGGCCGCGCCGGAGACCCACGCTGACCCGCGTCTCGCCAAGCAGCTCAACCGCCGCTACGCCGAGCTCAGCGCGATCATCGGTGCCTGGCGCGACTGGACCGGGCTCGGCGAGGACCTCGAGGCGGCTCGCGAGCTCGCCGGCGAGGACGCGGGCTTCGCCGCGGAGGCCGAGGAGATCGCCGCCCGGATCCCGGTCGCCGAGGAGCGACTGCGCCGGTTGCTGGTGCCTCGGGACCCGGCGGACCACAAGGACGCCCTGATCGAGG
>JBFJKO010000317.1:0-4328 GCA_041634935.1 Nocardioides sp. | reverse complement strand
GGCGTCGGCAAGTCGACGCTGGTCAACGCGCTGGTGCCCGACGCCGACCGTGAGGTCGGGGTCGTCAACGCCGTCACCGGCCGCGGGCGGCACACCTCGACGTCGGCCTACATGCTGTCCTTGCCAGGTGGGCCCGGGTGGATCATCGACACCCCCGGCATCCGGTCCTTCGGGCTGGCGCACGTGAAGCCCGAGGACCTCATCGGCGCGTTCCCCGACCTCGACGAGATGACCGAGGACTGCCCTCGGGGCTGCACCCACGGCGAGGACGAGCCCGAGTGCGGGCTCGACGACGCCCTCACGGCCGGCCAGGCCGACCCCGACCGGGTCTCGTCGTTCCGTCGGCTCCTGGCCGCCCGCACCGCGAGCGACTACTAGACCGCTCGCTCAGCCGTTGAACGAGTCGGGCGGGTAGACCGCCCGGGCCCCGGCGTCCCCGGTGAGGACCACGAGCACCAGCAGCCCGACGGCGGCCATCGCCAGCAGGACGTGGAGCACGAGACGGATGCCGGCACCGCGGTCGCGCCAGAAGGCTGCGAGCAGCGACACGACCCCGAAGCCGAGCGTGACCCAGAGCAGCAGCCCGGCCCGCTCCTCGTGCACGTCGATCTGGGCGTTGTCGGCGAAGAAGGCGTTGGCGTCGCGGAAGCTGTTGCCGCTCCAGAACGCCACCACGATGGAGGCGACGGTCACGAGAGTCATCACCACCAGCGGCACGCGCAGCCGCTCCTGCCACGCCGGCCGGACGACGTAGCTCAGCGCGAGGAGGGCCGCGAGCGGACCGAAGACCACTGCTGCGTGCACCACGAGCGGGTGGAGGGGAAGCCCGTTGATCTCCATGGTGATGATTGAACCAGCAACGGCACCTCTACCCTGGCTAGCGTGCCGCCCTCGCAGACCGACTACACCGACGACCTCCGCCTCGCCCACGTGCTGGCCGACGACGCCGACTCGCTGACGACGACGCGGTTCAAGGCGCTCGACCTCCACGTGATGAGCAAGCCCGACCTGACGCCGGTCACCGACGCCGACCAGGCCGTCGAGGAGGGCATCCGGCGCACGCTGTCGCGGGTGCGCTCGCGCGACGCGATCACCGGCGAGGAGCAGGGCTCCACCGGCAGCTCCGCGCGCCGCTGGATCGTCGACCCCATCGACGGCACCAAGAACTTCGTGCGCGGCGTGCCCGTGTGGGCGACCCTGATCTCGCTGGTCGTCGAGAACGAGGTCGTGCTCGGAGTGGTCTCCGCGCCGCAGCTCCAGCGTCGCTGGTGGGCCTCGGCGGGCAACGGCGCGTGGACCGGTCGCTCGCTGCTCAAGGCCACCCAGATGCAGGTCTCCGACGTCCGTCGGCTCGAGGACGCCTCCCTCTCCTACTCCTCGCTCAGCGGCTGGGAGGACCAGCACCGTCTCGACGACGCGCTCGCCCTCATGCGCCGTTGCTGGCGCACCCGCGCCTACGGCGACTTCTGGTCCTACATGCTGCTGGCCGAGGGCGCCGTCGACCTGGCCGCCGAGCCCGAGCTCGAGGTCTACGACATGGCGGCCCTCGACGTGATCGTGCGCGAGGCGGGAGGACGGTTCAGCTCGCTCGACGGCACCGACGGCCCGTGGGGCGGCAACGCCCTGGCCTCCAACGGCCACCTGCACGAGGCCGCGCTGTCGTTCCTGGCGCGCTCGGCCGACGCTGCCAGCACCGACGACCCCGACTGGCCGCGCACCGGGCCCGGCACGGTCAGCGACCTGCGCTCGCGACGCCGCGACGACGACACCCGCGCGTGACGCTGGTCACGCAGCCACGGCGAGAGTAGTTTTCACGTATGCGGATGGGTGAGCTCCTCAAGGCCAAGGACAAGCAGGACGTCGTCTCGATCTCGCCGGACGCCGGCGTGCGCGAGCTGATCGCGCTCCTCGCCCAGCACAACATCGGCGCGGTGATCGTCTCGGCCGACGGGGACGCCGTCGACGGCATCGTCAGCGAGCGCGACGTCGTCCGGCACCTGCACCACGACGGCACGGTCATCAACAACACCGTCTCGGCCATCATGACGCCGTCGGTGGAGACGTGCGGCCCCGACGACGACCTCGACGACGTGATGACGACGATGACCGAGCGGCGCTTCCGTCACGTGCCGGTCTGCGACGAGGGCCGGGTGATCGGCATCGTGTCGATCGGCGACCTGGTCAAGCAGAAGATCGGCCAGCTCACCTTCGAGCGCGACCAGCTCGACGAGTACATCCACCACTCCTGAGGCGCGCCGCCTGACCGGGGCCCCGGACACCTAGGGTGGCCGGGTGGCACTCCCCTCGCCGAGCGGGTCCAGGCCCGACGCGCTCTCGCTCGACACCGCGGCCGGGCGGTGGGTCCTGCTCGCGACCGTCCTCGGCTCGGCCCTGGCCGGCATCGACGCCACCGTCGTCAACGTCGCGCTGCCCGCGATCGGCGCCGATCTCGGCGGCGGCTTCTCCGCCCTGCAGTGGACCATCTCGGCCTACGCCCTGACGCTGGCCTCGTTCATCCTGCTGGGTGGGACGCTCGGCGACCGCTTCGGACGCCGCCGGGTGTTCGTGGTGGGCGTGGGGTGGTTCGCTGCGGCCTCGGCCCTGTGCGGCCTGGCGATCGACGTCGAGATGCTCATCGGCGCCCGCGCGCTCCAGGGTGTCGGGGCCGCGCTGCTGACGCCGGGCAGCCTGGCGATCCTGCAGGCATCGTTCGGGCGACTCGACCGCGCTCGCGCGATCGGCGCCTGGTCCGGGCTCGGCGGGATCGCGACCGCGATCGGGCCGCTGCTCGGCGGCTGGCTGGTCGAGGTCGCCTCGTGGCGCTGGGTGTTCCTGATCAACCTCCCCCTGGCGGCACTCGTCGTCGCGGTGGCCGTGCGTCACGTGCCCGAGACCCGCGACCTCTCCGCCGAGGACGCGCGCGTCGACTGGTCGGGCGGCGTCCTGGGGGCGCTCGCCCTGGCCGGCCTCACGTTCGCACTGATCGAGGCCGACGCCGGCGCCCGCGCCGTCGTACCGGCGCTGGTCGTGGGGCTCCTCGGGGCGGTGCTCTTCGTCCTGCGCGAGCGTCGTGCGCGCTACCCGGTGCTGCCTCTGGACGTGTTCACCACCGCCCAGTTCAGCGCGACCAACGCGGTCACCTTCCTGGTCTACGGCGGCTTCGGCGCCCTGTTCTTCCTGCTGGTCGTGCAGCTGCAGGTGGTCGCCGGCTTCGGGGCCGTGGCCGCGGGGGCGGCCCTGCTCCCGGTCACGCTCGTGATGCTGGTGCTGTCGTCGCGCTCGGGGGCCCTGGCCGCCAGGATCGGGCCACGCCTGCAGATGAGCCTCGGTCCGGTGGTGTGCGCGGCCGGGGTGCTCCTGCTCGCCGGCGTCGACGCGCGGTCGTCCTACGCCCTGGGCGTCCTGCCCGGCGTGACGGTCTTCGGCCTGGGGCTGGCGATCATGGTCGCGCCCCTCACGGCGGCAGCGCTCGCCGCGGCGCCCGCCGCTCACGCCGGCATGGCCTCGGGGGTCAACAACGCGGTGGCCCGCACCGGCGGGCTGCTCGCCGTGGCCGCCGTCCCCGCCCTCGCCGGCCTGGGGTCGGACGGCTTCACCCCCCGAGCTCGCGTCCGGCTACCCGGTCGCCCTGTGGATCTCCGCCGGGATCCTGGTGCTCGCCGGGGTGCTGGCCGCGGTCACGGTGAGCAACGAGCTGCTCGAGCACGACGAGCCCGTGGCACCCTCGGAACCCGCTAGGCCCGCTGAACCCGCTGGGCCCCGCTCCGAGCACCACCTGCCGCACTGCGCCGTCGGCGGACCGCCTCTGATGTGCACCTGCGAGTCGGGCACCCCGGCCGACTGAGGGCGGGGGTGGCGCTGGCTAGGCTGGTGGCATGAACAAGCCTGAGATCGACTTCCCTGACTTCGAGCCGCCCGCCGACCTGGTCATCACCGACCTCACCGAGGGTGACGGCGCCGAGGCCGCTGCCGGCCAGACCGTCAAGGTGCACTACGTGGGCGTGGCCCACTCCACCGGCGAGGAGTTCGACGCCTCCTACAACCGCGGCGAGCCCCTCCAGTTCCGCCTGGGCATCGGCCAGGTCATCGCGGGCTGGGACACCGGCGTGCAGGGCATGAAGGTCGGCGGACGCCGCCAGCTCATCATCCCGCCGCACCTCGGCTACGGCGAGCGGGGCGCCGGTGGCGTCATCAAGCCCGGCGAGACCCTGATCTTCGTGGTCGACCTGCTCGGCGTCAGCTGACCTCGACCCTCACCCGCACGTGCGTCAGCCCCACCACGGTCGTGGTGGGGCTGTCGTCGTCCGGGGTCCCTACCAGGGGAAGTC
>JBFJKO010000316.1:0-4343 GCA_041634935.1 Nocardioides sp. | reverse complement strand
GACGCACATGGTGATCAGTCCGGTCGACTTGTCGTGCCAGTCGAGGGAGTTGAGCATCGTGTTCTGCAGTCGGGCGCCGGTCATGCCGAAGGGGTGTCCGACGGCGATGGCGCCACCGTTGACGTTGAGCCGGTCGAGGTCGATGCCGAGGTCCTGGTAGGACGGCACGACCTGCGCGGCGAACGCCTCGTTGATCTCGACGAGGTCGATGTCGCCGATGCTCATGCCGGCGTACTTGAGGGCGTTCTTCGACGCCTCGACCGGGCCGAGGCCCATGATCTCGGGCGAGAGACCGCTGACGCCGGTCGACACGATGCGCGCGAGCGGCGTGAGGCCGAGCTCGGCCGCCTTGGTGTCGGACATGATGATGACCGCGGCCGCGCCGTCGTTGAGCGCGCAGCAGTTGCCGGCCGTGACGACGCCGTCGGGGCGGAAGACCGGCTTGAGGTCCTTGATCGCGTCGTAGGTGACGCCGGCGCGCGGGCCGTCGTCAGCGGACACGACGGTGCCGTCGGGGGTGGTGACCGGGGTGATCTCCCGGGCCCAGAAGCCGTCGTTGATGGCCTTCTCGGCGAGGTTCTGCGAGCGGACGCCGAACTCGTCGAGCTCCTTCTTGTCGAGGCCGCGCAGGCGGGCGACGTTCTCCGCGGTCTGGCCCATGGCGATGTAGGCGTCCGGCAGGAGGCCGTCCTCGCGCGGGTCGTGCCAGTCCTGGCCACCCTCGGCGTACTTCATGGTGCGCAGCTCGGCGTCGTGGAAGGCGGGGTTCTTGGTGTCGGGCCAGTGGTCCGACGTGCCCTTGGCGAAGCGCGAGACGGTCTCGACACCGGCGGAGATGAAGATGTCACCCTCGCCGGCCTTGATCGCGTGCAGCGCCATCCGCGAGGTCTGCACCGACGAGGAGCAGTAGCGCGTGATGGTGGCGCCGGGCACCGAGTCGAGGCCCAGCAGGACGTTGACGACGCGTGCCATGTTGTTGCCCGACTCGCCGCCGGGCAGGCCGCAGCCGAGGTAGTGGTCGTCGATGATCGACGGGTCGAGACCGGGGATCTTGTCGAGCGCGGCCTGGATGATGGTGGCGGTGAGGTCATCGGGGCGCAGGTCCTTGAGCGACCCCTTGTTGGCGCGACCGATGGGCGAACGCGCGGCAGAAACGATGACGGCCTCGGGCATGGACGGATCTCCGATCTCGTGGGTGACAACCGTCTCACCCTAGCCGCACGCCCTGACCGTGACCTCTGGCAGAGTCGAGGCGTGCGTCACGTCTACGAATGCCACCTCCGCTGGGCCGATCTCGACTCCCTGGGGCACATCAACAACGTCGTCTACGTCGACTACCTCCAGGAGGCCCGGGTCTCGCTCATGCGCGCCCTCTTCGGCGAGCCCGGTGGGCACGGCGACGACCTCGCCGAGGGCGTGGTGGTGGTGCGGCACGAGGTCACCTACCTCGCGCCGCTGACGTTCGGCTTCGCGCCGGTGAGCATCGAGTGCTGGGTCACCGAGGTGCGCGCGGCGACGTTCACGCTGGCCTACGAGGTCGTCCACGAGCAGTCCGACGGCACCCGGGTGGTCTACCTGCGCGCCACGACCGTGCTGACGCCGTACGTCTTCGCCCACGAGCGCCCCCGGCGCCTCACGGCGGAGGAGAAGGCCGCGCTGGCGCCGTACGTCGAGGAGCCGTTCGGGCCGGGGAAGACGCGCATCCCGCCGCTCGAGCGCAGCGGCGCCCACCGCTTCCCGCTCCACGTGCGGTTCTCCGACGTCGACGTCTACCGCCACGTCAACAACGTGAAGTACTTCGAGTACCTGCAGGAGGCGCGGGTGCGCCAGACCGCGGAGCTGACGCGCGGCCGCGACCTGGGCCGCCCGTCGTTCGTGGTCGCGCAGACCGACGTCGACTACCGCGTGCCGATCCTCCTGCGCCACCAGCCGTACGACGTGTGGTCGGCCGTGATCGCTCTCGGCACCCGCTCCATGACGATCGAGTCCGAGATCGCCGACGGCGACCAGGTGCTCGCCCGAGCGCGGGTGACCGTCGTGTTCTTCGACCCCGAGACCCAGCGCTCGGTGCTGCCCTCGCCCGAGCTGCGCGAGGTGCTGCTGGGGGCCGTCACTCCAGGGTGTTGACCATGAACTGGGCGGCGTGGGTGACGTACTCCCAGAAGCGTGCGTCCTGCTCGGGCGACAGGGCGACCTCGTCGAGGCCGGCCCGGAAGTGCACGAGCCACCGGTCCCGCGCGTCCGGGGTCACCGCGAACGGCGCGTGCCGCATCCGCAGGCGGGGGTGGCCGCGGGTGTCGCTGTAGGTCGTGGGGCCGCCCCAGTACTGGATGAGGAACAGCAGGAAGCGCTCCTCGGCCGGGCCGAGGTCCTCCTCGGGGTAGAGCGGTCGCAGCACCTCGTCGGTCGCCACGCCGGCGTAGAAGCGCGCGACGATCCGCCGGAAGGTCTCGTGACCGCCGATCTCCTCGTAGAAGCTGCGCTCGTCCGGGGTCCCCGGGGTGATGTTCATCTGGCTCATTGTGCTCCGGTGGTCGCGCCGTCCGACGTGGCCCCCGCGGAGGGCTCCTGGCGGTGCCACACGACGCGCTGGGCGAACGGGATCTCGATGCCCTCGTGGTCGAAGCGGGCCTTGATGCGCTGGCGCATCTCACGGGCCACGGCCCACTGCGAGCCGGGCGTCGTCTTGAGGACGACGCGCATGGTGACGGCGTCCGCGGCGAGCTCCTGCACGCCCCAGACCGACGGCTCCTCGATCACCTGGCCCTTGAAGTCCTCGTCCTCCCACATCGCGTGGGCGATTTCCTCGAGGACCTTGCGCACGCGGGCGATGTCCTCGTGGTAGCCGACGCCCACGTCGAGCACGGTGCGCGACCAGTTCTGGCTCTGGTTGCCGACCCGCATGATCTCGCCGTTGGGGACGTACCAGACGGTGCCGTTGATGTCGCGCAGCCGCGTCACACGCAGGCTCACCGCCTCGACGGTGCCGACGGCCTCGCCGACGTCGACGATGTCACCGACCCCGAACTGGTCCTCGAGGATCATGAAGATGCCGGACAGGAAGTCCTTGACCAGCGACTGGGCTCCGAAGCCGAGCGCGATGCCGATGATGCCGGCGCTCGCGATGATCGGGGCGATGTCGACGCCGATCTCGCTGAGCATCATCGTGCCGAAGACGGCGACCACGACGCCGGTCACGATCGACTTGAACAACGACCCCATCGTCTCGGCACGCTGCGCACGACGGGCGGCGGCCATCGGGTTGGCGCGCTCGGAGGCCATGCCCAGCTTGCTGGTCGCCGGGTCCTCGGCACGTTTGACGATCCGGTCGATGGCCTTGCGCAGCACCCAGCGGATGGCGAGGGCCAGGACGAGGAGCCCGAGGACCGCCAGCGGGACGCCGATCAGGATGTCCGACCAGTTGGCCAGGGTCGGGTTCTCGGTCATCTTGAAGACGAAGTCGCAAATGTCCTCGCCGTCGCCGCACGTGTTGACGGGGGTGTCGGCCTCGGCCAGTCCGGCGGCGAGGAGTCCGGTGGAGGGGAAGCTCATGGCTCCATGCTTAACAGGTGGGGTGGTGTCGTCCGAATCACCTGCCCAGTACGACGCCTGCGCTTCGACCCGGCGCCGAGTGCCGATACCCTGTGCGCGTGAATCCTTCGCCGACTGCCGCCGCCGTCCGCCGACTCGTCACCCTGGCTTCGGGGCTGACCGCGACCGCGGCGACCGCCGTGGCGCTCGCCGGCCCCGCGTCGGCCGAGCCCGCCGAGGGCTGGCCGGCCACGGAGCCGGTCGACGGCCTCAACGCCCTGCTCCTGCTGGGCGGGCTGCCCGTGCTGCTCTTCGTCGTCATCGTTGTCCTGACCTACCTGCCCGCGATGGTGCGGGGCGAGAGCATCGCCCCCGGCGCCCAGAGCGTCGACGACCAGTGGCTCGGCGGCCCGCGTACCTCCGGTGAGCTCGCGGCCCCCGACGGCGAGACCTCGGCCGCCGGTGGCGCCAGCGGTCGCTGGTAGGTGTCGGCCATGTCCGGCATCACCGACCAGGCCCTCACCGGCTCGCAGCGCGCCGAGCTCGACCTCGCGATCCGCAAGGCCGAGCAGCTCTGCCGTGCGGAGTTCTCGGTCTTCATCGGCGCCAGTGACGGCGACCCGCGCGCCTTCGCGACAAGCCTGCACAACTCCCTCGTCGCCCCCGCGCGCAGCATCCTGATCATGGTCGACCCCGCGGAGCGTGCGCTCGAGGTCGTCACCGGCGGTCACGTGCGTCGCTCGCTCGACGACCACCAGGCCGACCTCGCCGTCGCCGGCATGACGGCGTCCTTCGCCGAGGGCGACCTGGTC
>JBFJKO010000315.1:0-4360 GCA_041634935.1 Nocardioides sp. | reverse complement strand
TCGGCCGCCAGCTGCTCACACGCCTCGAGCAGCCGGACCGAGGTCTGCTCGGCGGCCCGGGCCTCCCGACGTCGACGCACCAGCAGCACGGCCACCAGTCCCGCGGCGACGACGATCGCCGCGAGCGCGACCTGACGGGGCGCCACCCATCCCGCCCCCGACAGTGACGCCGAGAGCCCGGCGACGGCCAGCAGCCGGGCGTCTCGTCGGGGGGCGGCGACGGGGACCGACTCTCGGCCGGTCGGCGCGCGGGGACGCGCCGCGCTGCCAGGCACGAGCAGCCCCGCCGCTGCACCGGCGCTCAGCACGGCCACCACGGCCCACGGGGTCAGCACCGCACTCACCCGCCGGCGCGCCGCTCGAGCAGCGCGAGGAGGTCCTCGAGCCCCGGCCCCTCGGTGACCGCGTCGGCCGCCACCTCGACAGCAGCGCGCATCTGCACCAGGCCGCGCTCGTCGCGCCCGACGAGCGCTACCTGCGAGAGCCGACGCCGTCCGTCTCGGCCGCGGGTCACGTGCAGGACGACGTCGAGCGCCGCGGCGAGCTGGCTGTGCGCCGCCTCTCTCCCCAGTCCGGCGGCCAGCGCGAGCGCCTCGACGCGCGCCGGGACGTCGAGGGCACTGTTGGCGTGGAGCGTGCCGCAGCCACCCTCGTGACCGGTGTTGAGCGCCGCCAGGAGCTCGACGACGTCGCTCCCGCGCACCTCGCCGACGACGAGCCGGTCGGGCCGCATGCGCAACGCCTGCCGCACGAGGGTGCGCACCTCGATGGCCCCGGCACCCTCGACGTTGGCCGGACGGCCCTCGAGCGCGACCACGTGCGGGTGGCGCGGCCGCAGCTCGGAGGCGTCCTCCACGATCACGAGGCGCTCGGACGGCGTCAGCTCACCGAGCAGGGCCGCCAGCAGCGTCGTCTTGCCCGTGCCGGTGCCGCCGGTGACGAGGAAGGCCAGCCGGGCCCCGACGATGCGGCGCACGAGCCCCACGAGCTCGGGGGCGACCATCCCCCGCTCCACGAGGTCGACGAGCGTGAAGCCGGCGGCGTGCGGGACGCGCAGGGAGATCACCGTGCCCGGTCGCGCGAGCGGGGCCAGGACCGCATGGAAGCGGGTGCCGTCGGCCAGCCGCAGGTCGGCGTAGGGCGTCGCGTCGTCGAGGCGGCGCCCGGCGTGCGCGGCCAGGCGCTGGGCGAGACGTCGTACGGCGGCGTCGTCGGCGAAGTGCACCTCGGCACGCTCGAGCCCGGCCCCGCGGTCGAGGTAGACCTCCTGCGGTCCGTTGACGAGCACGTCGGTCACGCCCGGGGTGCGCAGGAGCGGCTCGAGCGGACCCGCCCCGACCACGTCGCGCCGCAGGGCCTCGTAGACCTCGAGCACGGTGGCGTCGCCCACGGGACGACCCGTGACGCGCAGGGCCTCGGCCACCCGGTGGGGCGACAGGTCGCCCGGGGCACGCGCCAGTCGCTCGCGGACGACGTCGACCAGCGCCTCGGTCATGCGGCGACCCGGCGTCCGGGCTGGTCGGCCAGGTCGCCGACGAGCGCGAGGCAGGTGCGGGCCAGCGGACTGCGCCAGGAGCGGATCGGGCCGAGTCCGAGGTCGATGGCCTCCGGCAGGCCGCGCTGGTGCGGGACGTGGGCGATCACCGGGAGCCGGGTGGCACGGAAGACGTCGCGCTCGTGAAGACCGGGCCCGCGCAGCACGATGCCGGGGGCGGCCACCCCTTCGAGTCGGGCCGCGAGCCGGGTCGCGGCCGCCACGCCGGGCACGCTCGGCACCACCACCAGCACCACGGCGTCGCAGCGCGCCAGCACCTCGACCACCAACGGGTCGGCGACCCGGGGCAGGTCGACCACGACGGTGTCGTGCCCACGACGCGCGGCCGAGAGCGCCTCTCGTACGGCGAAGGGCTGCGGGCTCGCGGTCGACCCCGCCGACCACGCGAGCACCCGGAGGTCGTCGCGCTGCGGCAGGGCGTCGCGCAGCGCGCGAGCACTCAGCCGTCCGGTGGTCTGGCACAACGCCTCCCACCGGGCGCCGTCGCGGGCATCGAGGCCCAGGACCCGGTCGACGCCCGGCCCGAGGGGGTCGCAGTCGACGACCACGGTCGGTCCGCTCCGTGCGGCCGCCTGGCCGAGCGCACAGGCGAGCGTCGTGGCTCCGGCCCCACCCGACCCACCGAGCACCCCCACCAGCAGCCCGCGCGCGGGCCGGGGGTCGGGGTGGTCGCCGGCGTCGGTCAGTCGCTCGACGAGCCAGGGCGTGGAGGTCGCGAGGTCGACCACCCCCTCGGCCCCGAGCACGAGGGCGACCTGGAAGAGGTCGCCGGCCACGGGACCCTCGGCCACCACGTGGACGCCGTCGCGGCGTTCGGGCCCGAGGTCGGCGAGCAGCGGGGCGAGGTCGGCGCCGACGAGCACCAGCGGGGCGGCACCCCAGGCCCGCAGCGCCGAGGGGAGGTCGACCGCGACGTCCGGGCTCACCCCCGCGGCGGCCGCCAGGCGCAGGAGCTCCTCGCGCAGCGAGTCCGAGGTGGTGATCAGCAGGGGTGGCTTCATGACCCGCACGGTGCCCGGAGTCGACGCCGCCCGTCGCGGCCCCCGACCGGTCCTGTGGACGACCACCGTCGGCGCCGGGCCTGTGGACGACTTGTGGGCCCACCGGGAGGGTGCTGCACCTACGATGGGCGCATGAAGCCGACTGCGGCGTTCTTCGATCTCGACAAGACGATCATCGCCAAGTCGAGCACCCTCGCGTTCTCCCGCCCCTTCCAGGCCGGCGGGCTGATCTCGCGGCGCGCGGTGCTCCGGTCGGTCTACGCCCAGTTCGTCTTCCTGGTCGGCGGGGCCGACCACGACCAGATGGAGAAGCTGCGCGGCTTCATGTCCTCGCTGGTGGCCGGCTGGGACGTCGCCACCGTGCGCGAGATCGTCGCCGAGACGTTGCACCACGTGGTCGACCCGATCGTCTACGACGAGGCCGTGACCCTGATCGCGGAGCACCAGCTGGCCGGACGCGACGTCGTCATCGTCTCCGCCTCCGGCACCGAGGTGGTCGAGCCGATCGGCGAGCTGCTCGGCGCCGACCACGTCGTGGCCTCCCAGCTCGCCGTGGTCGACGGCAAGTACACCGGGGAGATCGACTACTACGCCTACGCCGAGGAGAAGGCCCGCGCCATCGAGGAGCTCGCCGTCGAGCGCGGCTACGACCTCGCGCTCTGCTTCGCCTACAGCGACTCGGTGACCGACGTCCCGATGCTCGCCGCCGTGGGCCACCCGCACGCCGTCAACCCCGATCGCGACCTGCGACGCGAGGCCGAGGAGCGTGGCTGGCCGGTCCTGGTCTTCACCAAGCCCGTCGCGCTGCGCAGCCGGGTCACCCTGCCGCCGGCCGGGCCGACGCTCGCCGCCCTCGCGGTCGGTGGAGTGGTCGCGGTCGGCGGGGTCGTGTGGGCCAACGCCCGCAAGCGCCGCCCGGCCTGAGCCGCACCCCCGCTCCGCCACGGGCCCTGGGTCCGGCGACCTATTCTGGGGGCGGCCGCTCCGTCGTGGCCGCGAGACCCGGAAGAGAGCAGGGACGTCGTGGGACTCCTGTCACGCATGCTGGGCGGTCGTCCCGGCGCAGCGGCCATCACGGCCACCCTGGCCGACGCCGTCCAGGTCCTGCCCGGCGTGGTCGAGCAGGCTCTCGTGTTCCACCACAAGCCGCACGCCTCCGGCGCCGTCTCCGGGGTCGTCGACGTCACCGACACCCCGACGTTCCTCGAGGTGCTCCGCACCATCCGACGGGTCCTCGAGCCGTTGCTCGGTGAGGGGGCCGACCGGGTGATCTTCCACGTGACCGGGCGCACCCTGGACGGCGGCTCGGTGCAGCCGGGCGACCTCGGCCTCAGCCAGCCGCCGACCGGTCTGGAGATCCGGCAGCGCCTGCTCGGCTCGTGAGCGGTGTGACCTGGATCACCACCGGTCCGACGGAAAAGTCAAGACCCGCGGACCCTTGTTCGCGCCCCTCCGGAGGCGTAGACATGGGGCAGGACAACTTCACAGGCAACACGTGAAACCGGGTACCCACGCGGCGATCCACCCTTCTTGAGGGCGCATGTCGACGGGATATTCCCGAGGCAGCATTGAGACAGCACGCTTGGTAGCCAGCGGTCTTCACGTGTCAGCGGTGGCACTCGTGGTTACGACCACGGGTGCCACCTGCTTGTGCGCCGGAGGCGTTACTCCGCGGCGCGCCGCAGCGGGCTCGCCTCGGCGCCGGCAGCGAACGCCTCGGCCCCGTAGAGCACCCAGGCGTGCACTCCTGCCGCCCCGCCCTCGGCGTACCCGCGCAGGTTCGACTCGTAGGCCGGGCGCAGGG
>JBFJKO010000314.1:0-4415 GCA_041634935.1 Nocardioides sp. | reverse complement strand
GGCCTCGACCCGACGCATGAACTCGTCGGGCACCCAGTGGGCGAGGTTGAGGTTGTGGGTGCGACGGGCGTCCTCACCGGTGTTGTCGCGCAGCTCGAGGAACTCCTCGACGTCGGGGTGCCACGGCTCGAGGTAGACGCAGGCGGCACCCTTGCGCCGTCCGCCCTGGTTGACCGCGGCCACCGAGGCGTCCAGGGTGCGCAGGAACGGCACGATCCCGTTGGACTGACCGTTGGTGCCCCGGATGAGGGCGCCGCGCGAGCGGACCCGCGAGAAGGCGATGCCGATGCCGCCGGCGAACTTCGAGAGCTTGGCGACCTGCTGGTAGCGCGAGTAGATCGAGTCGAGGTCGTCGACGGGGGAGTCGACGAGGTAGCACGAGGACATCTGGGTGTGTCGGGTGCCGGAGTTGAAGAGGGTGGGGCTGCTCGGCAGGTAGGCCAGCGACGACATGAGGCGGTAGAACTCGATCGCCTCCGCCGGCTGCTGGGCCAGGCCGCACGCGACGCGGAGCAGGAAGTACTGCGGGGTCTCCACGACCAGCCGGCTCGACGGGTGGCGCAGCAGGTAGCGGTCGTAGACCGTGCGCAGCCCGAAGTACTCGAAGCGGTGGTCGGCGTCGGGGTCGATGGCGAAGTCGAGCTTGCGGGCGTTGTCCTTGACAAAGGCCGCGGTCTCGTCGCCGATCAGGCCCTCGGCGTGACCCAGGGCGACCGACTGGCTGAACGACGCCACCCCCTGGTTGCGGACCTCCTTCTCCACGTAGCCGGCCAGCAGCCGTGCGGCCAGTCGGCTGTACTGCGGCTCCTCGCCGATCATCTCCGCCGACGTCTGGATCGACAGCCGGTCGAGCTCGGCAGTGGTGGCGCCGTCGTAGAGGCCGCTGATCGTGCGGGTCGCGACCCGCATCGGGTCGACGTCGGCCAGGTCGGCGCTGACCCGGTCGACGGCGCGCACGATCTTGTTGACGTCGACCGGTTCGGTGTCGCCGTTGCGCTTGCGCACCTGCATCGTGGTGCGCTGGGGGACTTCAAGGACCGTCATGTCTCTCTCCTCGCGAGATCGGTCTCGATGAGTCCGGGCATGCGGGAGGTGCGAGGGTCCGTACGGCGTGGCGCGAGCCGGTCAGGCCGGCTCAGGGCACCGTCGTACGAGCCGTCGGCCGTCCCACGAGGCCTCGGACCACCACGCCCGACGGGCGTGGTGCGCTGGCAGGTCTTCGGACTCGTGGGCGCGCCTCGACCGGATCCCTCCGACCTTCGACCCCTACTGGCCGTCGCTTCCCGGGTCCACGTGCGACCCAGTGCGTGTGACGGCGTTCGTTCCCACTCACCGCTGCGGGGCAGTCCCGGACTTCCACCGGGTTCCCTCTTGCCTCGACCCCTCTGGCTGACGGGTGCGAACCAGCTGCTCGAGCACCATATCTGGTGAACTACAACGATGTAACCCCTACATCTGGTGGATCGTCCTCATGCTCCGCGCGGCGCGAGGCGCGGGCGGGTGCTGAGGTCGTGTGCGCGGACGAATCGGCACGTCGCGCGGTTCTGCTGGGCGCCGACCCGGATGATGGGTACTGTCAGGACGCTGACGAGAGAGGACGACATGCACCGACCCGCTGGTGGCGACGCTCCCGACGGACCCCACGAGGCCGCCGGGACGATTGCGGTCTCCACGAGCACAGGGCACGCGCGGGTGACGTTGCGCGGTGAGTTCGACCTCTCGCTGGCCGTCGTGCTGCGCACCACGCTGCGCGACCTGATGATCGACGGTCCGACCGACGTCGACGTCAACCTCGCCGAGGTGACCTTCATGGACTCCTCGGCCCTGGGGGTGCTGGTCGGGGGTCAGCGACAGGCGCGGGTGCTCCAGGGCGCGTTCCGCCTCGAGGACCCCAGCGAACCGGTCCTGCGCGTGCTGTCGCTGACGGCGCTGGACCGGGTCTTCGAGATCAACCGCACCACGTCCTGACCACTGCTCAGCGGAGCGCGAGACCCAACCAGGACCCGAGCACCAGGCTGCAGACGATCACGCCGACCCGTCGGGCGGACGACGCCGGGTAGAGCCGGTCCTCGAAGTAGTGGACCAGGAACCCCCGGTGGTGCAGCGGCGGCCGGCCGGACCCGGCGCGGCCCCAGTTCTCGGCGCGCGAGAGCGGGCAGACCGGGCGCCAGATCGCCATCCGGGCGCTCCACACGGTGGAGGCGACATGGGGGACCAGCACCCACGGGGCGAGCCAAGCCAGGAAGCCGCCGAGGATCGCGAACGCGACGAAGAGCATGTGCGTCACCAGGGAGACGACGGCGACGAGGCGATGCACCCGGGGAGTCTAGGACCCGCGCATTCGGCTCGGACCTGTGGTCATTGAGTAGCCGGGGTGCGAAGTGACCAGGGGTGGTGTTGGACGTCGAGTAGCCGGGGTGCGAGCGGAGCGAGCGACCGGCGTATCGAGACGCTCCTGGTGAGGGTCGCGGGGGCATCTCGATATGCCGGCCTGGCGACTTCGTCGCGACGGCCGGCTACTCGATGACCAGGTTCGGCGCGTTGGTCGTCGAGTAGCCGGGGTGCGGGCGCCAGGGGGCGACCGGCGTATCGAGGCGCTTCTTCCCGGCGCTGCGCGGGGCCGTGCTGCGGGTCGCAAGCCCGCCACAACCTTTCGACGATCGGGGGCGTCCTACCGGCATGACCACTCTCACCCGCTCCGCGCGCCTGTGCGCGCTCGTCACCGTGGCGTCGGTGGCCTTCGCCCTGCCCGCCACGTCGGTCGGGCCTTCGGACGACACCGCGTCGCTCGACGCGCCCCGTAGTTCGTCCACGCGCTTCGACGTCTCCGCCCTCCCGACCGGCGCGCCTCCGGCGCTCGCCTGGTTGGAGCGCACCGCCGGAGGTGCCGTGATCCACGGCGCCTCGGGCACCCTCACGCCAGTACCGAAGAACACCCGTGAGCTGGCGCCGATGGGTTCCGGCTACGTCATCCAGACCGCGGGTCGACGAGCACCCCGCGTTCGTTGGGTCGGCGCCGACGGCTCGCCAGGACGCCGTACCTGGAAGACGGGGTTCGGGATCGGCGTCTCGGCGAAGGGGAAGGCGGTGGCCTTCTCCGGCAAGCGTGGCAAGGTCTGGTCGATCGACCAGGAGGGTGACCGCGTGCTCACCTTCCGGCCGGTGCCGATCAAGGGCAAGGGCCGCGCCGTCACCGTCTCGGGCGAGGACTGCTCCGAGCTCACCTCGCCCAGCGGGTGCTCGGTCTTCGTCAACGGCCGGCGCGGCTACTACACCTCGTCGCACGGCATCGTCGACCGCGTGCCCCGGATGCGTCTGGTCACCACCGGTCGCGGTCGCTACCTCGGGGGGATCACGCGCATCGACGACGAGGGCACCTGCAGCGTGATGCTCAAGCGGTGGCGGCCCCGGTGGCGCACCTGCGCGAACCGCTTCTCCGACCTCTCCACCGACAACAAGCACGTCATCGGACTGCCGTCCTACGGCGACGGCTTCGGTCCGACGGCGCTCGACGTGCTCCGGACCCGCGACGGCGGGGTCGTGCACGCGTTCACTCCCTCGCGACGCGGTGACTCGGCGACCTATTTCGACGAGGTGTGGGAGGACGCCGACCACGTGCTCGTCGTGACCTACCAGGCCGACGAGTGGGCGATCGTCCGCCTCGGTCTCGACGGCTCGATGGAGTACGCCGTGCCGCCACGGCCCGGTCTCCGGGACCTGGCGTCGCCGTTCGAGCTGCAGAGCCGCTGAGCGCCTCGGCTCAGGGTTCGGGCAGGAGCTCGACATCGGTGGTGGAGGCCGGGACCGGACGCACCACCGATGCGGCGGGCGGCGCCGTACGTCCGCGCGCCCAGGCGTCGACGACCGCGACGTACTCCGGGGTGTGCTGGTAGCCGCTGTGTCCCATGACCGCCGGCCCCGGATCACCCATCCCGGCCGGTGGCACCTCCGCGGTGACGCGGTCCTGGTCGCCGTCGACGTCCGCGAAGACCCGGAAGCCGAGCGGGTCGGTACGACGGAAGAGGTTGACCCACTCGCCTCCGCCGTCCTGCAGCCGACGGAGGAGGGTTCCCTCCGGCGGTGCGTGAGCCTCGGTGTCCGCGCCCGGTTGGCCCAGCACGTCCGGGAAGGCGCTGCTCAACCGGGTGGGGGTGGTGGGGGCGTACCCGACGACGTCCGGCCCGACGGCGCGGGGGAAGACCCGACCGTAGAGCGCGCGGACCTGGCTCCCGTAGGTGATGACCCGCAGCCGACTGAGCTGCGGGTCCTCGAGCGTGCTGATCACGGCCGTCACGATGAGCGAGCCCTGGCTGTGACCCGACACGATGACGAGGCCGTCGGAGCCCGGCGGCGTGCTCAGGGCCCAGCCGACCCGGGTGCGGAGCTCCGGCACCACGCGCTCGGCGTAGCACGGT
>JBFJKO010000313.1:0-4422 GCA_041634935.1 Nocardioides sp. | reverse complement strand
GCTGGCGTTCCTGCCGATCCCGCGGGCGACGTGGAGCGGCGTGGTGCCGATGGCCCTGCCCGCACGCCGTACGCACCAGCTGATGCGGCTCATCTTCAACGACCCGGCCGGCATCCGTCCGTCGTTGCTGGAGGCGATGGCCGCCGACTCGCGCCCGCGCGACGAGCACCACGCCGCCGAGCGCAGCCGGGCGCTCCTCGCCTCCACCCGTTCGATCGCTGCGCTGTGGCTCGACCCGCGCCGCGTCTACCGGGCCGTCGACGACCTGGTCGCCCCGACGCTCGTCCTGGGCGGCACGGCCGACGCGCTCGTGCCGGCTCGGGTGCTGCGCAAGGTGCTGGCCCGACGGGCCGACTGGGCCGGCGAGGTGCTCGACGACCACCGCCACGCGCTGATGCTCGACGCCCCGGGGGAGTACCTCGCCCGGGTGGCCGCCTGGCGTGCAGGACGCGACAGCGCCGTCGCCTGAGGCCCCGCTCCGGTGGCAGGATGCGGCGGGTGAGCCACCCCGCGGACCGTCACGACCTCATCCGGGTGCACGGTGCCCGGGCCAACAACCTGCGCGACGTGTCGGTCGAGATCCCCAAGCGGCGCCTCACCGTGTTCACCGGGGTCTCCGGCTCGGGGAAGAGCTCGTTGGTCTTCGCCACCATCGCGGCGGAGTCGCAGCGGCTGATCAACGAGACCTACAGCGCCTTCCTGCAGGGGTTCATGGCGAGCGTGGGCCGGCCCGACGTCGACGTCCTCGAGGGACTCACGACGGCGATCATCGTCGACCAGGAGCGGATGGGCGCCAACCCGCGCTCGACGGTCGGCACCGTCACCGACGTCCACGCCATGCTGCGCATCCTCTTCAGCCGTCTCGGCGACCCGCACGTGGGGCCGCCGCAGGCGTTCTCGTTCAACGTCGCCTCCATCAGCGGCGCGGGGGCAGTGACCACCACGAAGGGCGGCCGCGAGACCAAGGAGCGGCGCTCCTTCAGCATCATCGGCGGGATGTGTCCCCGGTGCGAGGGCCGCGGCTCGGTCAACGACATCGACCTGACGGCGCTGTACGACGCCACGAAGTCGCTCAACGAGGGCGCGCTGACGATCCCGGGCTACACGATGGAGGGCTGGTACGGACGGATCTTCCGCGGGTGCGGCTACTTCGACTGCGACAAGCCGATCGAGAAGTACACCAAGCGACAGCTCGACGACCTGCTCTACCGCGAGCCCACCAAGATCAAGGTCGACGGCATCAACCTGACCTACGCGGGACTCGTGCCGGAGATCACCAGGCGGTTCCTCGCCAAGGACGTCGACGCGATGCAGCCCCACATCCGCGCGTTCGTGGAGCGCGCGGTGACGTTCGAGACGTGCCCGGACTGCGCCGGCACGCGGCTCAGCGCCGAGGCGCGGGCGTCGAAGATCGAGGGCCTCAGCATCGCCGACGTCTGCGCGATGCAGATCACCGACCTCGCGGCCTGGGTGGGCGCGCTCGACGAGCCGTCGGTGGCGCCCCTGCTCACGGCGCTGGGGGAGACCCTCGACTCGTTCGTGGAGATCGGGCTGGGCTACCTCAGCCTCGACCGGCCCGCCGGCACGCTCTCGGGCGGGGAGTCGCAGCGGACCAAGATGATCCGCCACCTCGGCTCCTCCCTGACCGACGTCACCTACGTCTTCGACGAGCCCTCGATCGGGCTGCACCCGCACGACATCGAGCGGATGAACGCCCTGCTCGTGCAGCTGCGCGACAAGGGCAACACCGTGCTCGTGGTCGAGCACAAGCCCGAGATGATCGCGATCGCCGACCACGTCGTCGACCTCGGGCCGGGAGCCGGGAGCGGCGGGGGAGAGGTGGTCTTCGAGGGTGACGTGGCCGGGCTCCGCGCCAGTGGCACGACGACGGGGCGTCACCTCGACGACCGGGCCAGGCTCAAGGAGCGGGTGCGGACGGCGACCGGTGCCCTGGAGGTGCGGGGGGCCTCGACCAACAACCTCCGCGCGGTCGACGTCGACCTGCCGACCGGCGTGCTCTGCGTGCTGACCGGGGTGGCGGGCTCGGGCAAGAGCTCGTTGGTGGGCGGGTCGGTGTCGGGCCGCGACGGCGTCGTCACCGTCGACCAGGCCGCGATCAAGGGGTCGCGACGCAGCAACCCCTCGACCTACACCGGGCTGCTGGACCCGGTCCGCAAGGCGTTCGCGAAGGCCAACGGTGTCAAGCCCGCGCTCTTCAGCGCCAACTCCGAAGGCGCCTGTCCCGGCTGCAACGGCGCCGGGGTGGTCTTCAGCGACCTGGCGATGATGGCCGGCGTCGCGGCGCCCTGCGAGGTCTGCGAGGGACGGCGCTTCGACGCCACGGTGCTCGACTACACGTTCGGTGGGCGTGACATCAGCGAGGTCCTCGCGCTGTCGGTCGACGACGCCGCCGTGTTCTTCGGCGCGGGCGAGTCGGCGGTGCCGGCCGCCGCCAAGATCCTCGCGCGCCTGGTCGACGTCGGTCTCGGCTACCTCACGCTCGGCCAGCCCCTGACGACGCTGTCGGGCGGCGAGCGGCAGCGCATCAAGCTCGCGACCCACCTGGGCGGCAAGGGCGAGGTCTTCGTGCTCGACGAGCCCACCACCGGCCTGCACCTCGCCGACGTGGAGCAGCTGCTCGGCCTGCTCGACCGGCTGGTCGACTCCGGGAAGTCGGTCATCGTCATCGAGCACCACCAGGCGGTGATGGCGCACGCCGACTGGATCGTCGACCTCGGCCCGGGGGCCGGGCACGACGGTGGACGGGTGGTCTTCGAGGGCACGCCGGCCGACCTCGTGGCCGACGCCTCCACGCTGACCGGCCGCCACCTGGCCGCCTACGTCGGGACGACCTGAGCCCCGCAGTCCGTCGCTAGACCCCCAGCCCCACGAACGAGGCTGCCGTCGCCTGAGTGAGCACGTCGCCCTCGGCGCGCTCCCGCACCCTGAGGAGTGCCCGGGCCAGGCCCTGCCCGCTCGCGAGTGCGTGGTGGAGGTCGACCATCACGCGGGCCGAGGCCTCGTCGTTGACCTCCGCGACGCTCGCGACGACGCCGGCGGTGCCGAGCGACAGGAGCGCCGCGGAGAGGCCGAGCAACTCGTCGGCGCCGACCGGCACCATGACGCCGGAGTCGCACGCCGAGAGCACGAAACGGTGCGGCGGACGGTGCAGCAGCTCGAGGTCGTGCACCGTCAGGGGCCCGTCGGCGAGGGCCAACGAGGAGAACATCGGGCTGTCGGGGCGGAAGTGTCCGTGGGCGGCCACGTGAGCCAGCCGGGCGCCGTTCAGCGCGGCCAGGGCCGACCCCACCGTGGCGCGGTCACCCCGGAGCACCGTCGCCCGGGGGTTCTCCCGGGCCAGGACGTCGAGCTCGGCACCGCCGGTGCGCAGCCCCGGTCCGCCGACGAGCACGAGATCGGCACGCCGGTCGCAGTGGTGGGTGTCGGCGTCCCGACGGGCGGCCCGCACCCACGTGGCTGCGCTCGGAGCCACGCTGAGCGGACGTCCTGCGAGTGCCGGGACGAGCGCCCACGGGGTGGCGTGGAGCGGTCCCGGTGGGGAGACCACGACTGCCCCGGGGCCCAGGGCCCGCGCGGCAGGACCGAGCAGGGTGCGCTCGAGCCGCAGCCCCAGGCCCCTGAGGTCGCTGGGGCGCCCTCGGCTGGTCTGCCGCAGCACGAACCGCGCAGCCCGCACGGCGTCGACGGCGTCGTCCAGGGGGCCGACGACGAACCCGCGGACCCGCCCGGCCCGGGCGACCAGGGCCCGGAGCGTGCCGTCGACGGCAACCAGCTCGACGAGGGTCGTGCAGCCGTCGGGTCCGTCGCGGAGCGCGTCGAGAAGCTCGGGCACCCGCAGGTGCGGGAGGGGTGGACGTCGTCCGGCCAGGGTGTGCCGGTGCTCGCGCACCCGACGCTCCAGCTCGCGGCGCTCGTGCTCCACCTCGTCCGCGTCGGCGCCGTCGCGCTGGGCCTCGTCGAGCGAGCGCTGTGCTGCTCGTACGGCGTCCAGACCGTCGGCCTCGCCCTCGGCCGGTCGCACCGGCGCGTGGGAGAGGGCGGTGGCGCGCCAGCGCTCGGTCCAGGCGAGCAGGTCGCGCGGTCCGCCGGTCGCGACGGCCTGTCGCAGGGCCAGGGTCGCGAGGTCGCTGCCGTGCTGGGTCGACAGGGCGCGCAGCTCGGCGCTGCCCAGGCGGGCCCGGTGCTCGTCGAGAGCCGCCAGGCCCTTCTCCACCGCGGCGAGGACACCTCGGGTGGATCCGGAGCGGGATCGTGAGCGCGCCAGGGCCAGCCAGCCGGTGGCGGCGAGGACCGCCGAGGGGTGGCGGCGGTAGCGGGCCGCGGCCCGGTAGTGCGCCTCGGCGTCGGCGGGTGTGGCGGCGAGGTCACCGGCGAGGAGCAGGGCGAGCGCGGCTTCGTCGG
>JBFJKO010000312.1:0-4486 GCA_041634935.1 Nocardioides sp. | reverse complement strand
TCCCGGATCATCAGCGACTGCGGGTCGAGCCACCGTCCCTCGTAGAGGAGCCGGCCGAGACGACGTCCCTCCTGGTGGTAGTGCGCGATGGTGTCCTCGTTGTGGATCGCGTTGACGAGCCGCTCGTAGGCGATGAAGAGCAGCCCCATCGCCGGCGCCTCGTAGACCCCGCGCGACTTGGCCTCGATGATGCGGTTCTCGATCTGGTCGGACATGCCGAGGCCGTGGCGGCCACCGATCTGGTTGGCCAGGTGGACCAGCTCGACGGCACCGTCGGGACCGTCGAAGCGCTTGCCGTCGATGGCGACCGGACGACCCTGCTCGAAGGCGATGGTGACGTCCTCCGTGGCGATCTCGACCGACGGGTCCCAGAACTTCACGCCCATCATCGGCTCGACGTCCTCGAGCGAGGCGTCGAGGTGCTCGAGGGTCTTGGCCTCGTGGGTGGCGCCCCAGATGTTGGCGTCGGTGGAGTAGGCCTTCTCCTTGGAGTCGCGGTAGGGCAGGCCGCGTGCGGTGAGCCAGCGGCTCATCTCGTCGCGACCGCCGAGCTCCTCGACGAAGGCGGCGTCGAGCCACGGCTTGTAGATGCGCAGCTGCGGGTTGGCGAGCAGGCCGTAGCGGTAGAACCGCTCGATGTCGTTGCCCTTGAAGGTCGAGCCGTCGCCCCAGATGTCGACGCCGTCCTCGTGCATGGCGCGCACGAGCATCGTGCCGGTCACGGCGCGGCCGATCGGCGTGGTGTTGAAGTAGGTGCGCCCGCCGGACCGGACGTGGAAGGCACCGCAGGCCAGCGCGGCGAGCCCCTCCTCGACCAGCTGGGTCTTGCAGTCGAGGTGGCGGGCGATCTCGGCGCCGTACTCCTTGGCGCGGCCGGGGACGCCGGCGATGTCGGGCTCGTCGTACTGGCCGATGTCGGCGGTGTAGGTGCAGGGGATCGCACCCTTCTCGCGCATCCAGGCGACGGCCACGGAGGTGTCGAGGCCTCCGGAGAAGGCGATGCCGACGCGCTCGCCGACGGGCAGGGAGGTGAGGACCTTGCTCACAGGGGAATTCCTTCGGTTGAACTGGTGGGGTGGCTTGTGGGGTCGGGCGTCAGTAGGTGGGCGCTGGCGAGCTGGCCGCCAGCGCCAGGAATCGTCGCGCCAGGGCGTCGCCGCCGGCGGGGTCGCGGCCGATCACCAGCACCGTGTCGTCGCCGGCGATCGTGCCGAGGACGTCGGGCAGCTCGGCCTTGTCGAAGGCGGAGCCGAGGAACTGGGCCGCGCCCGGCGGGGTGCGGAGCACCACGAGGTTGGCGCTCGCGTCGGCGCTGACGAGCAGCTCGCCGCACAGGCGGGCCAGGCGGGTCAGCGCGGCGGCGGTCTCGCCCGGCGAGGTCAGGCGTCGGTCGCCGCCCTCGCCCGGGACGGCGTAGACGAGAGAGCCGGAGGCCGAGCGCACCTTGAGCGCGTCGAGCTCGACGAGGTCGCGCGAGAGCGTGGCCTGGGTGACCCGGAGTCCCTCGGTCGCCAGGAGGTCGGCCAGCTCGGTCTGCGAGTGCACCTCGTGGTGGGTGACCAGCTCGATGATCCGCTGGTGCCGGGCGCTCTTGGTGGCAGGGACCATGCTCACGACGCCTCCCCGGACTCGCCGGACGCGTGCTGGAGCAGGAAGGCCAGGACGGCTTTCTGGGCGTGGCGGCGGTTCTCGGCCTCGTCCCACACGACGCTCTGGGGGCCGTCGAGCACGTCGGCGGCGATCTCCATCCCGCGGTAGGCGGGCAGGCAGTGCAGGGCGATCGCCGACGGCGCGGCGGCCGCCATCAGCTCCGAGGTCAGCGAGTAGGGCAGGAACACCGAGGTGCGCGCGGCCTGCTCGCTCTCCTTGCCCATCGAGATCCAGGTGTCGGTGACGACGACGTCGGCCCCGGCGACGGCCTCGACCGGGTCGGCGACCGCGACGGCCGACCCACCGGTGGCGGCGCCGATCTCGGCGGCCCGGGCGAACATCGACTCGTCGGGGAGGTAGCCCTCGGGGGCGCTGACCCGCACGTGCATGCCGGCGGTCGTGCCGCCGAGCAGCCAGGAGTTGCCCATGTTGCAGGCGCCGTCGCCGAGGAAGGTCACCGTGAGACCGGTCAGGTCGCCCTGGTGCTCGCGGATCGTCAGCAGGTCGGCGATGACCTGGCAGGGGTGGAACTCGTCGGTGAGCGCGTTGACCACGGGCACGCCCGCGTGGGCGGCCATCAGGTCGAGGTCGGACTGCAGGAAGGTGCGCCACACGATGAGCGCGACCTGGCGGCCGAGCACGCGGGCGACGTCCTCGACGGACTCACGGATGCCGATGCCGGCGAGCTTGCCCTCGACGAGCATCGGGTTGCCGCCCATCTCGGCGATGCCGGCCGCGAACGACGTCTGGGTGCGCAGCGTGGGCTTGTCGAAGATCATCGCGACCGACTGCGGGCCCGCGAGCGCGCGGTTGTCGTAGGGCGAGGCCTTGAGCTTGGCGGCGAGGTCGAGGACCTGTGCCTGCTCGGCGGGCGAGAGGTCGTCGTCGCGCAGGAAGTGCCGCATCAGGCACTCCCCCGGGCACGCTCCACCACGTCGGCCCACGCGGCCACGAACGAGCGGACGTCGTCCTCGGTGAGGACGAGCGGCGGCGCGAGCCGCAGCCGACTCGGACCGGTCATGTTGATGATGAAGCCGGCCTCCTGCGCGGCCGCCACCGCGTCGGCGGCGAACTCCCCCGACAGCTGGATGCCGACGAGCAGCCCGTGGCCGGTCACCTCGAGGACGTCGGGGTGGGCGACCAGCGCGGTGCGCAGGGTGTCGCCGAGCTTGGTGGCGTGGTCCATCAGGCCCTCGGCCTCGATGGTGCGCAGGACGGCGAGCCCCGCGGCGCAGGCGACGGGGTTGCCGCCGAAGGTCGTGCCGTGGTTGCCCGGCTGGAGCAGGTCGCCGGCGGGGCCGAGCGCGACGCAGGCGCCGATCGGGAAGCCGCCGCCGAGGCCCTTGGCCAGGGTGACGACGTCCGGGACGACCCCGGAGCGCTGGTGCTCGAACCAGACGCCGGTACGGCCGACCCCGGTCTGGATCTCGTCGAGCCAGAGCAGGGCACCGTGGGCGGTGGTGATCTCGCGGGCGGCTGCGAGGTAGCCCGCGGGCGGGACGACGACGCCGGCCTCGCCCTGGATCGGCTCGAGGAGCACGGCCGCGGTCTCGTCGGTGACCGCCGCGGCGAGCGCGTCCGCGTCGCCGTACGGCACGAACGTGACGTGGCCGGGCAGTGGCTCGAACGGCGTGCGGTAGGCCTCCTTCGACGTCAGGGCGAGCGCGCCCATGGTGCGGCCGTGGAAGCCGCCCTCGGCGACGACGACGTGGGTGCGTCCGGTGCGGCGGGTCAGCTTGAAGGCCGCTTCGACCGACTCGGCGCCGGAGTTGGTGAAGAACACCTTGCCCTCGCCGTGGTCGAGCAGGCGCAGGAGCGTCTCGGCCAGCTCGACCTGGGGCTCGCTGGCGAAGAAGTTGGAGATGTGGCCGAGCGTGCCGATCTGGTCGCTGACGGCCGCGACCAGCGCCGGGTGGGCGTGGCCGAGCGCGTTGACGGCGATGCCGCCGAGCAGGTCGACGTACTCCTTGCCGTCGGTGTCCCAGACGTGGGTGCCCTCACCGCGCACCAGCGTGAGCTTGGGCGGGCCGAAGGTGTTCATCAGCGAAGAGGCGTAGCGCTCGCCCCAGCCCTGGGAGGTGGGGAGCTCACTCACCGGAGTCACGCGCCTTCCGGGTCTTGGTCTCGACGCCCGGCAGCACCTGCGTGCCGACGCCCTCCTTGGTGAAGAGCTCGAGGAGGACGGCGTGCGGCTCGCGCCCGTCGACGACGGTCGCCCGCGGGACCCCCTGCTCGACGGCCTGGAGGCAGGCGCCCATCTTGGGGACCATGCCGCTGGCGAGGCTCGGCAGGATCTGGGCCAACGACTCCGGGCTGATCTCGCCGACCACGTCCTCGCTGTTCGGCCAGTCGAGGAAGAGCCCCTCTACGTCGGTCAGCACGAGCAGCTTCTCGGCCTCGAGCGCGACCGCGAGCGAGGCCGCCGCCGAGTCGGCGTTGACGTTGTGGACCAGGCCGTCGACGTCGGGCGCGACGGAGGAGACCACCGGGATCCGGCCGGCCTGGATGATGTCGAGCACCGCCTCGGGGCGCACCTGGGTCACCTCGCCGACGAGGCCGAGGTCGACCTCCTCGCCGTCGACGATGGTGTTGGTCGGCGTCGCGGTGAAGAGCCCGGCGTCCTCGCCGGAGAGCCCGACGGCGAACGGTCCGTGGTCGTTGATGAGGCCGACGAGGTCGCGCTGGACCTTGCCGACGAGCACCATCCGCACGACCTCCATGGCCTCGGGGGTCGTGACGCGCAGCCCGCCCTTGAACTCGGACTCGATGCCGAGCTGGTCGAGCATCGCCGAGATCTGCGGACCGCCACCGTGCACGATGACGGGCTTGAAGCCGG